>SIAB01000012.1 GCA_009692015.1 Phycisphaerales bacterium | reverse complement strand
GTTCCGATTGCGACCGGTGTCGTCCTCACCAACATCGGATACCACGCACCCGTCAATCATTCGGGTGATACCTATACGAATGTCCCTTGGACTGCGACACAAGCAGGCGGATCGATCACCTGGACTTGTGAACCAAACACCAACGCGGCCGCGCATGCGATTCGTTGGTCGACGATGCACACTTTCGAGTTCGATGCCAACTCTGCACCAACGGATGCATCGCAAGTGCTGATGCTGGGACTCTGGAAGGCTCCGACCGCATCAAGCCCTGCGACCTCGATCTCCGTCCAAGGCAAGAAGCCACTTCCTGTTGCACCTCCATGCGCTCCGGCCGATCTGAACTGTGACGGCACCGTGAACGGCGCTGACCTCAGCGCACTCCTCGGTTGCTGGGGCACTCCCTGTGGCGATAGCAACAGCGATGGCTTCACCGATGGATCTGATGTCGCGGTTCTGCTCTCGAATTGGAGCTGATCCACCCTTTCAAAGTCTTGTTGATCCAAAGACCGCTCGGCTCATACCGGGCGGTCTTTTTATTCGAACAATTGGTGGAAACGCGCGAATCCGCCGCTATATTTGAGATATGACCAATACCACGATGGAACGCCTCTTTGGCGCTTCCGCGATGTCGCTCGTTGCATTCCTTGCACTTCATGCCGGGGCGGATGTCTCCAAGAAGTTGCCGCGTCCAGAAGCGGCTGATCTCACCATCGCCGAACTATCGCGCTTCGAACTGTTTACTCCAGTGCTTCCAACTGATTTGCCAGCGCATGTTGAGTTTTCGCTCCCGATGAATGGGGTCGCGGTGACGGTCACGCTCGACAAGTCGACGATCCGCTCAGATCGTTTCCGGGTCCTCGTTGATTCGGGTGATGGCCTGCTCAATGAAGTCACTGCTCCCGCGATTCGAACCTACCGCGGCACGCTCGCTGGCCGCCCGGAGACAACCGTCGCCGGTTCGCTCCTGCCAACTGGATTCAGCGGAACGGTACAACTCGAAGACGAGACGACTTGGGTGATCCAACCTCTGAGCGATTTCCGTCCAGAACTTCCACGAAATGGAGCGCATGTCTCCTTCGCTGGTTCTGACGCGATCCCGGATGGTCGGGGTTGTGCACTGGGACGTCCGGGATTCCCACTGGCCAAGTATCAATCGCCACTCTCGGCTGCGATCGATGCCGGGCAGGGTCAGGGTGAGGGAGGCATCGCTGGAACGACGCCATCGCAGGTCGAAATCGGCTGCGACACGGATTATGAGTTCTTCCAGAAGAACGGATCAAGCGTTGCCAACACGCTCAACGATGTCGAACTCATCATCAGCAATGTCAATGTGATCTACGACCGCGATGTAAACATCACCTTTGAACTCGGCACGGTCATTATTCGCTCCGATGTTGATGATCCTTACACCACGACAACCATCGACGGACGCCTGGGCGAATTTGACGCGAAGTGGGGAACGGCACCTGAGAGTGGGATCTACCGCGACATCTCGCACATGTTCTCTGGTTACACCTTTTCAGGTGGCACGATCGGACTTGCCTACCTCGGCGTGGTCTGCAATAGCATCACCAACGCACAGTATGGAGTCGTGGAGAGCCGGTACACCACAACGCTCAACTATCGCATTTCACTCTCAACCCATGAGCTCGGTCACAATTGGGATGCAACCCACTGCGACTCCCAGGGCGCCACAAACTGCCACATCATGTGTTCATCCAACGGCGGATGCGGCGGAATTGCTGGATCGAATCTGAAGTTCGACCCGTTTACGATTTCAGAGGTCACCACCTATCTCGGACAGGTTGGCTGCGACTTTGTCCGTCCATCGCCAGCCGCCCTGCCGTTCACAGAGCCCTTCACGACAACGACGCTCTCAACCGCGCGTTGGACATACAACGATGGAGGGGTCATCAGTTCAACCGCGACCAACGAACCAAGTGCCTTGTATTCGCTCAATTTGAATTCCACGGGGGTCAACGCATACGACGATGATGAGGTTCGTTCGAACTACATCCTGCTCGGTGGTACGGCGGCTGCAACGGCTGTCTACAAGGTCGAGCGCACTGGCGTTGAAGCGGGCGAGACGCTCATCGTCGAGTATCTCAACTCGTCGCTCGACTGGACCGCCCTCAACACCCTGACATCCGACGGCACGACGCAGACTGTCTTTACCACCTACACCCATTCCCTGCCAACCAACGCCCGGCACAATCAATTCCGTCTTCGTTTCCGCACCAATGGAAATGACACCGGAGACAATTGGTACATCGACGATGTGAGCGTGTACGTGGTGGTTCCGCCAACTCCCCCCGCAAACGACGAATGCACCGGTGCGACGATCGCGACGATCGGCTCCACCGCCTTCAACAGTACCGATGCGACCGACAGCGCCTACACCATTCCAGGAACCTGCACCGCCAACGGCGATGGCGCCATCGCCCGTGATGTGTGGTTCAGCTACACAGCGACATGCAGCGGACTCACCACGCTCACAACCTGTGGAACAGCTGCCTTCGACACCCGCGTTGTTGCCTACACGGCAAGTTCATCTTGCCCAACCCAATCGAGCGCGATCGCTGGCTGCAACGACAACGGAACCGGATGCGCCAGCGGCACATCCACGGCCACATTCACTGCGATCATCGGAAACCACTACCACCTGCGAGTCGGCGGTGCCACCGGAGGCGGCAGCGGATCGATCGCGATCTCATGCGCCATCACTTGTCCCGCCGATGTCAATGGCGACCTTTATGTCGATGCGGCGGACCTCTCGATCGTCTTGGCCAATTGGGGAGGCTCGGGCACTGGGGATGTCAACGGCAGCGGCACGATCGATGGTCTTGACATGGCTGTGGTTCTCGCGGGATGGGGCGCCTGCCCCTGAAGTCGCCTGCTTCATCGGATCAATCCAGAGTCGTTCTCGATCCACTCGCGCTCATTGCCTGCGTAGGCGCGCTGCTGGCTTGTTGCCCCGCAGCATCGATGTTGGGGGTCATCACGGGGGCACTCTCCTATGCACGAATTCGCCGATCTGGTGGAAAACTTCGTGGCGCGGGTCTGGCCCTCGGCGCTGCGATCACAAGTCTTGTGATCGGAATTCTTTCGCTCGGAATCGGGGAGCGCTTTCAAACCAGCGGGCAATCCGCGATGAATTCAGATGTTCGCCGGGCCGTCGACCAGTTTCTCAACGGATCCGTTGACCCATCTTCTTGGTGGCGCGGAGTTGATCCCGTCGAACTGCTCGCCTTTCAAAGAACCGTACGAGATCGACTCGGGGCGCTCAGGACGGGCAGCGTGACCCAAACTGATGTTCAACTGGGTCTCGCATCCTCCGCTCAATTCAGAATCTTGCTTGAATCGGCAGCGGTCGAGACTGTCGCGTCGGCGCGCGTCGATGTCGTCACGGACCTCAACTCGCTCTTGCCATCCATTCGCCTTCGGTCGTTGTCCATCCAAATCCCCAGCGGCTCCGATGGCCCGGCAGGCGCGACCGAGCTGGTGTTTCCAGCGCACGAGACACCGATGGCTCCTGATAGTCTCCCGTCTCCATGACCGTTGCACCAATTCCTGATGTTCCTCCGTTCATTCAAGAGGCGAATGCCCCCCGCCGGATGAGCAAGGCTGCACTGACTTCGCTGCTTCTCTCACTTGTTTTCTGCTGCCCGCTCACCACGCTTGCGGCGCTCGTCACCGGATCGATCGCGATTCTCCTCACCCTGCGCGACCGCACACTCTCGGGGATGTGGATGGCGATACTGGCGATCGTGATCGGACTTGCTGGGACTGGCTTCCAAGTCTGGTTTTATCCGATAGTTTGGTTGGGGTATCAGCAGGTTTGGTTGCCGATTCGCAGCGGACCTCAGCTCGCCTTGCTGGAGGGCGATTCTGGCAACATCTCTGGGTTTCAATCGCAGTTTGCAGTGAGTTCGGTCGACGGCAACACCACCGAGAGTGCCCAAGCATTCATCGATGCGGTCAAGGAGCGCTACGGCGCATTTGAGAGCGCCTCCCTCGATTCCGCCTCGGCACCGGCAGCCACACCCAGCGCCAGTCAGGGCTTCGCCGGCGATTACGAACTGAATTTCGCCCGTGGTCGGATGCGAGCCAACTGCAAAATTGAAATCGTGACGCAGCAGGGAGCACTGTCAATGAGGCTGCTCCAGTTGACGATTTTCGACGCAGATCTCGGAGACTTGAGCTTTCCTCCAGTCACGCCCGGATCCAGCGACTCCCAAACCGAGCCGGATCCCTCGAGTCCAACGAATGGCGACTGAAGAGGTTCGAGTCGCGGTCCGCGACCTCACCAAGAAGTTCGGCACGCAGACCGTGTTGAGCGGGGTCAGTTTGGATGTTCGCGCCGGCGAAACAGTGGTGATCATGGGTGGATCCGGATGCGGAAAGACAACGCTGCTGCGGCTCATGATCGGCTCGCACGACGCAACCTCTGGAACCATTTCACTTCTCGGACAGGACATCAGCCAACTCGATGGCGACGGATTCGATGCGCTCAAGAAACAGTTTGGGATTCTCTTCCAGTCCGGGGCGCTCTTTCAATCGATGTCGATCGCAGAGAATGTCGCGCTTCCTCTGCAGGAACACACCGATCTCGCCCCCGAGGTGATCGAGATGATCGTCAAGATGAAGCTCGAACTCGTCGGCTTGCGCCCGCATGCACACAAGCTTCCATCGCAGATCTCTGGCGGCATGATGAAGCGCGCCGGACTCGCCCGCGCGATGGCGATGGATCCCAAGATCTTGTTCTATGACGAGCCCAGTGCTGGTCTTGATCCCGTTACCAGCGCCGAAATCGATCAACTCATTCTTGAGCTCACCAAGAACTTTGGCGTAACCAGCGTCGTGGTGACCCACGAGATGGACTCAGCATTCACCATCGCCGACCGCATGGTGATGTTGGATGGCGGACGCGTCCTGAAGATTGGGGCCCGCGATGAATTTGATCGCATTCGCAAACTCTCTGCGAGCGAGGCGAACCTTCTCTCAGAAGACGAACAAATCGTCTACCAGTTTCTTCGCGGCGCAGCCGATGGACCGATCACCCGCCGCCGCAGCGCCGACGACTACCGTGAAGACTTGTTGGGGATGGATGCCAGCGGCAACCCAATTGAAGGCGCGGGATCGACCCATGGCCGGATGTGAATTGCACGGGCATCCCGACGATTGGTTTCGGGGACGGCGAGTCACTGTCATGGGGCTTGGACAGTTTGGCGGTGGACTTGGCGTCGTTCGCTGGCTTCACTCAGTCGGCGCCCGTGTATTGATTACCGATCTCGCTGCGAAGGAAAAACTATCCAGTTCACTCGCACCAATCAGCGAAGCAATCTCCGATGGATCAATCACCCTGCGACTCGGCAGCCACGCGCAGAGCGACTTCGAGTCTGCGGATCTCGTCATCGCCAATGCCGCGGTGCCGAGACCTTGGGAAAACCCGTTTCTGAACGCGGCACGCGCAGCGGGCGTTGGGATCACCTGTGAGATTCGACTCGCGATCGAGCGGCTCGGTTCAACGCGAATCGTTGGGATCTCCGGCAGCGCTGGAAAGTCGACGACAACGGCGATGACGGTGCAAGCACTCTGTGCGTCGGGTCGCGCGGCTCGATTCGGTGGAAACATCGGCGGGTCATTGCTCGGTTCGCCAGCAACATCGGCGCGCGAGTGGACTGTCCTAGAGCTCTCGAGCGCGCAATTGTGGTGGCTCTCCACTGCGAGCGGATCGCCCGGCTGGTCTCCGACGATCGGCGCCCTCACGAATATCGCGCCAAACCATATCGACTGGCACACAAGTCTCACCCACTATGCCGACTCCAAGGCACAGCTCCGTCGAAGTCAGTCCAAGGAAGATCGCTTTCTCTCTTTCTTCGCAGAAGAAGATCCAGGTCAAGCAAGTCGCATCGCGCAGAGTTGCTCAACTGGCGCATGGTGGGCGAACGGAGCCAAGCCAACCGTCCCCGACGCCAACACGATCACACTCTCCATCCCCGGCGCGCACCAGCAACGAAATGCTCGGCTGGCGCTGGCGATCACCCTGCTCTGCGCAGAGGTGGACGGCGAAGACGCCAACCTTGATGCCGCCCGCCGCGCCCTGGCATCCTTCGGCGGTCTCGAGCACCGACTGCAATCTCTGGGCACAATCGAAGGAGTACGCTGCTACAACGACTCCAAAGCAACCACGCCAGAGGCGACCAAGCTGGCCGTTGCCGCGTTCGAAGACTCCACGCGAATTCACTTGATTGTTGGGGGCTACGACAAGAAGGTCGACCTTTCATCGATCCGCGACTTGGCCCCGCAACTCGCCGGCCTCTACGCAATCGGGCAAACGGCTCCGGCGCTCGCACCATCCCCTCCCGCGATGCGCTTTTGCGGACTCTCGGAAGCAGTTGCCTGCGCCTTTTCCCGAGCGAAATCTGGCGACATCTTGCTGCTCTCTCCGGGATGCGCGAGCTGGGATCAATTCACAAATTTCGAAGAACGCGGTCGACTCTTCGGCGAACTCGTACGCGCCCGCGCGACCGTGAACCAGTGCTAGACTCCGAACTGCACAGGGAGATCGCCTGCTCACCATGTCACACCCAAAGACACTGTTTTCGGTTCTGGCAACATCCGCACTTTCAACCCTAGTCCTCGTGGGTTGCTACACACCCGCGGGTGGATTCAACCCCGGCACGGGTCGGGGATTTGTGTACATCTCCACTCCAACGCGCCCCGTGACCGTCACGCTCATTGACACGCGAAACCAAGAATCCTTTTTCGCGCTGGCCATTCCATCCGGAAAGCAACTCACTTTCAAGTTTGTTGAAGGCTCCGGAGATGGCGCGCGCGCCGAACCCTCTGAGATGCTCTGGGAGGTTTGGGATGCCAATACCCAAACGGGATCGCTCGACAATCAACTCATCTGCCCGCCGGCATCATGCCGTCGAATCGATGTGACATACAGGCCAGCGCCCGAGGATCATCCTGCCGATCCAACACTCTTGATTCCGCCAGATTCAGCGCAGACCTGGGGGCCGAACACCCCAGCTGGTGGACCGCAACCCCTCGACCGCCCCAAGGACTGAGCGCGCGATGCGGGTGGGACATGGATACGACCTCCACCGCCTCGAGCCACTTGCCCCGCATGGCACTGGAAAACCCTTCGTTCTCGGTGGCGTTCATTTCGATCACCCATCCGGACCGGTCGCCCACTCCGATGGCGACGCACTCTTGCACGCGATCACTGATGCCCTCTTGGGAGCTCTGGGAATGCCAGACATCGGTCGACTCTTCCCAGATTCGGATGCCGCACATCGGGATGCCGACTCAACGATCTTCCTTCGCGAAGCGATTCGACGCATGCGCGCCGCAGGATTTTCGATTGGAAATCTCGATTGCACGGTGATCTGCGAAGCACCCAAGATCGGGCCACGACGCGATGCGATTGTCTCCAATCTGGCGAATCTTCTTGGTTGCCCAGAGTCGCTGATCAATGTCAAGGGAAAAACGCACGAGAAAGTTGACGCAGTTGGCGAGGGACGCGCGATCGAAGTGCACACCGTTGTCCTCCTGCGGCGATCAACGAGCTCGAGCGACTGACCCCTATACTCGAATCATGCGAGCAGTCGTCACAGGGCAGGTTGGCGTCGACAAGAAGAAGTACCTCCAGAGCGTGGTCACCGCAGCGGGCGAACGGGGCGACCGGATTGATCTCTACAACATCGGCGATCGGATGTATGCCGAGGCATCGGATGTCCGACCCGGTCGAATCTTGGATCTGCCAATATCACGCCTGGCGAGTCTGCGGCGGGCGGCCTTCAAGGATGTCATCTCTGCCACCCAACCAAAGCATGATCATCCCCATGTGATCGTGAACACCCATGCGACTTTCCGTTGGCGGCACGGGCTCTTCAGCGCTTTCGACTTTGACCAACTGCAGAAGCTCGAGCCAAATTGTTTCATCTGCCTCGTCGACAATGTTGAGACGGTCCACCACCGTCTGCACAAAGAACATGTCGTCGACGCCACCCTCAAGGACTGCATGGTCTGGCGTGAAGAAGAAATCCTGGCAACGGAAATCATGGCCCAGTCGCTGGGATGCGAAAACAATTTCTATGTGCTGAGCCGCGGAAGGCAACAGGACACCATCGAGACCTGCCTGCGGCTCATCACCCACCCAGAAATGTTGAAGGTCTATCCATCCTTCCCGATGAGCCATGTCATGGACATGCCGGATGTGATGGCGGAGATCAATCACTTTCGCGCCGAGCTTGCCAAGCACTTCATCACCTTTGATCCCGGCGATGTGGACGAGAAACTCCTGCTCGACCGCGCCCTTGATGCGGCGCGCAAGGGCGAGGACTTTGTCGAAGTGCATCCACACGCCTTTGGTGGTCGGGAAGGGAATCCAATGATGCGCCTGCCAGTGCGCGAGATTCTCGACATTGCTGGCGATATCGATGGGCAGATTTATATGCGCGACTTCAAATTGGTTGACCAGAGCGACATGATCGTCTCGCTTGTGCCAGAACTCGCCGGCGGGGTCCCCGGACTTTCCAGCGGAGTCGAGCGCGAACTCCACCACGCATTCGAACACACCAAAGAGGTCTTCGTCGTCTGGAAACCGAAGAAGAATCCAAGTCCATTCATTACCGAGACAGCCACGCGAATCTTCCGAAGCGTCGACGAAGCACTCTCCTACTTTGACAGCGAAGGGATGCTCGCCCCGACATCTCTCTTCGGGCACTGACCGCGCGGGCAGATCTGCGCCGTGCCACGCTTTCGACTCCTCATCGCCTACGACGGCACAGACTTTCACGGCTGGCAACGCCAAGAACCTCCGGGTCTTGAACCGCTGCGCACCGCGCAGGGAGTCCTCACCACTGCCGTCAGCGATCTGATGAGTCACCGCGTTGTCGTCCACGGCGCGAGTCGAACCGATGCGGGAGTGCACGCCCGCGGACAGGTCGCGGCTTTTTCGATCGAAGCGACACGCGTTCCAATCGAGCGGCTCGCGATGGCGATCAACTCACGACTTCCCCGTGACATCGAAGTCCGCGACGCGCAGGTGGTCGCGGAAGGCTTCGACCCGGTGCGCGACTGCTTCAGCAAGAATTACTCCTACCGCCTGCGACATGGCTCCGCGGGGCGTCCGCTCCAGGTCAATGGCCGACCGGATCCATTTGATCGCTGCATGACCGCACATTGCCGCCAAGAACTGGATCTCGCGCGGATGCGACTGGCTGCTTCTGCGATGACTGGAACACGCGACTACAAGTCGTTCGCGCATTGTCCAGAACAGCGCGAGACGACGATTCGAACTGTCCATACCTGCACCGTGGTCGAGATCGGTGCAGGTCTCCTGCGCTTCGAAGTCTCTGGCAGCGGATTTCTCTATCACATGGTTCGGATCATGGTTGGCACACTGGTGGATGTTGGGCGGGACAAGCTCGACCCGCAGTCGATCCCTGAGATCATTGCCTCCTGCGATCGCGAGCAGGCGGGACAGACGATGCCACCCGAAGGACTCTGCCTAGAGTGGATCCACTACGGTCAACGAGGCCGCGCGTGAAGATTCTGCACCTGTCGACGCGACTCATCATTGGCGGCTCGCAGGAAAACACAGTGCTCTCATGCATCGGGGCGGCGGATCGCGGACACACCGTGGCGCTTGCGTATGGCCCCATCTATGGTCCCGAGGGCTCGCTTCTTTCGCGGGTGGTCGCCGATGGGCGCATCGCGCTATTCGAGATTCCAGACCTTCTGCGCGAGGTGAGTCCCCTGGCGGATTGGCGCTGCGCGCAGCAACTCCGCGCACTCATTCGTTCGTGGAAACCCGATGTCGTCCACACCCACTCATCGAAGGCTGGAATCCTCGGGCGCGCAGCGGCTTGGGCCGAGCAAGTGCCCGTCATCGTGCACACGATCCATGGACTTCCCTTCCACTCCTATCAGAGCTGGCTCAAAAACGCAGCGTATGTCCGCGCCGAGCGCTGGGCTGCAAAACGATGCCACGCGATCGTCAGCGTTGCGGATGCCATGACCGTGGCCGCGCTCGCTCACAAGATCGCCTCTCCAAATCAATTCGTCACGATTCGAAGCGGCATGGAGATCGGACCGTGGATGAACGCTTCCGCAATGCGCGCCGATGTTCGCCAACGCTTTGGATGGGATGACGAGACGATCGTCTTTGGCACGATCGCGCGACTCGCAGAACTCAAGGGTCACGACGATTTGATTGATGCCTTCACCGAATTGCTCCGCGCGCGAACCACTCCCAAGATTGCGCTTCTCTGGGTTGGCGATGGATGGTGGCGCCAGCGACTCACCGAACGACTGAAAGCGGCTGGAATCACTGACCGTGTTGCGCTGACTGGGCTCGTCGATCCGTCGGAGATTCCTGCGTTGATTGCAGCAGCCGATGTCGTTGTGCATCCTTCGTACCGCGAGGGCTTGCCTCGTGCGGTGGTGCAAGGAATGCTCAGTGCGAAGCCCGTGATTGCATATGACGCCGATGGCGCACCTGAAGTGTGCAAGGACGGCGTCACAGGAATCCTCGTCAAGGCCGGAGACATCGCAGGGCTGCGATCTGCTGCCCAGCGCCTCATTGCAAGCCCACAAGATCGCACCGCGATGGGAACTCGCGGTCGAGAGCATGTGCGCAGCGACTTCGACTCGCGCGTCATGGTCGACCAACTCCTTGCCCTCTATCAGCGCCTCGCGTCACAAAAGAGATAGAGTCATCCCATGCGCGTCGCCGTGTTTGGACCACATCCAGATGACCAAGAACTTGGAATGGGTGGCACCATCGCGCGCCTCGCTGCGCGTGGCCATGATGTCACGCTCGTCGACATGACCGATGGCGAACCGACACCATTTGGCTCTCCAGAAATCCGCGCAGCCGAGGCTGCGAATGCCGCTGCGATTCTCGGCGTCGAGCGCATCCAACTTGAACTGATCAATCGCCAACTCGTCAATGATCTTGCGTCGCGGGCGGTCGTTGCAGGAACGATTCGATCACTCCAGCCGCACATCATTTTCGCTCCCCATCCCCAGGACGCCCACCCCGATCATGTCGCAGCATGTGCGCTCATCGAAGCCGCACGATTTGCGGCCAAGTACACCAAGTCCGACCTGTTCGGTGATCCCTGGCACGCTCCACATCTCTTCCACTACTACTCAATTCACTTGCGAACGGTGCCACAGCCATCGGTCATCGCCGACACAACTGGATCGTCCGATCACAAGCGACGCGCCATACTCGCCTATCAGAGCCAGTTCGTAGCCAATGAAAAGAATCGAAATGTTCTCCAGTGGATCGACGCAGCTGGGATCTACTTCGGCAGCCGAATCGGTACCGAGACCGCCGAGCCCTTCTTCAGCAGCGAATGCATCCCACTGGACTTCGCTGCGATGCGAATCTAGCTCGCCCGCATCTCGAGCGGACTATCCGCCAGTCGAGCCGAATCCCCCTGCGCCGCGCGCAGTTTCAGTCAACGCCTCGCAGACGCTGATGCGCGCCCGAACCACGGGCGCAATCACCAATTGCGCCACCCGCATCGAGGGCTCCACCGTGAATGCACTGCGCCCGTGATTGATGAGTGCGACTTTCATTTCGCCCCGGTAGTCCGCGTCAACCGTTCCCGGCGCATTGGGGATCGACACGCCAAACTTCGATGCCAGTCCGCTTCGCGGACGCACCTGCCCCTCAAATCCTGCGGGAATCTCCAGCGCGAATCCGCAGGGAATCATGGCAATGGCGCCCGCCTCGATCACCACCGATTCGGCGATCGCCGCGTGCAAATCCATTCCCGCCGCGAGTGCTGATTGATAGGCGGGAACAACAGCGAGCGGTGTCAGCCTGCGGAACTTGATCTCGATTTCGTGCATCGTGCGAGTGTAGAGAACCACCCTGCGAATTCGTACACTCGCTTTGTGGTTTGCCCCATCATCGGACTCATCCTGCTGGCGATCGTCGCTTGGCTCGCAGTTTCTGGACTTCAGATTCGCGCGCTCAGCAGGGCACCGAAGGTTGCCTGCGGTCGTTGCGGGCATTTCCTCGCTGCAGGGCAACTGCGTTGTCCAGAATGCGGCACGATTTGGGATGTCGCGTGGCTCGCACGCCTCGATACCGCACGCACGCGATCCGCAACAATTCGGCTCACACTGGCAGCGATTCTGATGCTGCTCATCGTGGTCGGACTCGTCTTGGCGATTCTGCCACTGATCTCTGATGTCAAGAGTTCACCGTAACGCCGCCGCGGCGATAGGCGAGATCCGCCCGCTTGGATGGATGCGCTTCGACATGCGGGGTACGCCAGCAACCGACCCAACGCCCTGGCTCGATCTCGTGCAATGCGTAGGCGTCGCGACCCGATGCCAGCACCGGGCGAGCGTCCGCGGGCATGAAGGGCCACCAGGGAACCACCCCCGCTTCGAATCCGCGCAGTTTCTTGAACTCCGCTGGATCGTCCACGACATCTTCGACCGTGGTCAGTCGCGCCCGTTTGTCGCGCAGTCCCGGAATCGACTTGAAAAGTCCGCGGGTATAGGGATGGAGAGGGCGCGCGAAGAGCTCCTCCACGCGGGCGTACTCAACCACCCGACCGGCATACATCACGCACACCACATCTGCGTTTTCTGCGACCACCCCGAGGTTGTGCGTGATGAGCATCACACCCATACCCCGCGCCCGCTGAATCTCCGCCAAGAGTTCCAGGATCTGCGCCTGGATGGTCACATCGAGCGCCGTGGTCGGCTCATCGGCGAGCAGCAACTTTGGTTGACACGCCAGCGCCATGGCAATCATCACCCGTTGTCGCATTCCCCCTGAATACCGATGCGGGTAATCCGAAAGCAGCTGCATACGCGCCCGGCGCAATCGCTTTGGCAGCTCTCCCTCCGCTGCCAGCAACTCGGCCGGGGTTCGATGCTGTGCCGCAACTTCAACCTTGAGTGCTTCGATCTCGCGCTTCAAGCGGCCCTCTATCGGCTGATACATCCCAACCTCATCCAGGGCACGCATCGCCAGCTCGAGTGCTTCGTCTGGGGTCGCCTTCTGATGCAAGAGGATCGCCTCGAGAATCTGATCGCCAATCGAATAGACGGGGTTCAGACTCGTCATCGGCTCCTGAAAAATCATCGCAATCTCGCCCCCGCGCACTTTGAGCATTTCTCGTTCGGTCAGCGACAACAGATTGCGACCGTTCAGCAGAATCGTTCCGCCATCAACGCGCCCCGGTGGACAGGGCACCAATTGCATCGTGGTCATCGCGGTCACGCTCTTCCCGCAACCGGACTCCCCCACAACCGCGAGGGTCTGGTTGGGATAGATGGTCAGGCTCAAACCAGCAACGGCCTGAATGCGCGGACCACCACCCGAGTTATCGAAGGACACGGCAAGATCAGCGACTTCCAGCAGTGGCTTCTCGGGCGTGACGGATGGAGTCTCTGACATTAGTTGGCCGCCTTGCGAAGTTTGGGATCGATCGCGTCTCGGAGCGAACCACCGAGAATGTTGTACGCCAAGACTGACAAGAAGATCGCCGCGCCGGGGAAGATCGCCAACCACCAGACAAATGTTCCCGTGGTTCCCGTCGCGCTCGAAAGCAGCTTGCCCCATGATGCTTGATTGTCCGGACCCAGACCCAGATACGAAAGCGTCGCCTCGGCAATGATCGCCCCGGCAATCGCGAAACTCGCATCGACCAGAACTGGCGTCACGCCATTGGGCAGCATGTGCCGAAAGAGAATCGAGCGCAGCGGCAATCCAGAAGCCCGCGCTCCCTGCACGAAGTCTTGATGGCGCAACTTCATGAACTCAGCCCGCGTGAAGCGGGCCGCGCCTGTCCACGAGAGACATCCGATGATCGCCATCATCACATAGGTGCTGCGTGGCAGTACGCCAGCGGCAACGATCAACAGGAACAGAACCGGAACCGCCATAAAAATCTCGACCACCCGAAAGAGCAACAAGTCGATCGTCCCACCGAAGTAGCCCATGATGGATCCCATCGTGACGCCGATGATGACAGCGATTCCGGTGGATACGAAACCAACCGATATGGAAAGCCTGCACGCCCAGAGCAATTGCGCCAGCACATCGGCACCATTTGAATCACTCCCCAACAAAAACTCGTGCGCCGCGAAGGGGCTCGTCAGCAGCGGCTTCCATTCCCGCTGAAGTGAGGAGCGTTGGCGCGCAACTTGTTCGACATCGGTGCGCGCGCGCGCGGCCATCTCTTCATTGCCCTCTCGGTTTGCCTTCTGCACCGCCGCAGCGAATCGCTCAAACTCGCGTCCGGCAGCAGCATCTTTCGCCGCGTAGGCGTTGGCGACAGTTGTCATCGGTGGAACGGTGATGAGTTCGCTCCGCAGTCGATCCGGACTCCAGGGAATCAAGGTGTAGACACACCGGATGCGTCCGGCCGCTTCGTCGGTGACAAATCGATCAAAGTCAACTGGAGATTGCTGCCAGCGCGCGCCAGAGGCGAGTGCGACCGCACCGAGTGCGACAACGACCACGATGATGCGCCCCCGAACTGAAAGCAAGAACGGGATGGCAAGTGCAACGAGAGCGAAGGGCAGCCCGATGCATCCAACCAGCAGAACGCGTCTCCACACATTCATCGGGTCGGCGATCCAATGACCAAGAGCGTGTGTCCAGCCCATTCGCTCTGGTTCGTCGAGCCAGTCGGCAGCGAAGGTCGCAAAGACAACAGTCAATCCTGCGATCACAGCCATCACCACCAGCACTCCCAGCCGTTCGCCACGTGGCACTGCCACCGGAATCGAGAGCCAGATCGCGCCGCCGATGGCTCCGAAAAAGAGCAGCAGGTCAGCAGCGGTAAGTGAATCCCACAGCGGCGAGCGCGATGCCGTGACCGCGCCACGCTCATTGACCACCTCGAGCCAGAGTGGATTCGCGTTGGCGATGAACGGCGCGAGCACCGCTCCCAACCCAACCAGCGCGATCCATCCGATTGCAAAGAGGGCCGGACGACTCTTCAGAACACGCAGCCAGGCATCAGCCCAGAAGCCGCGCGCCTCGACGGCCCCAATGCCTCGCATGGCCTCAACGCCCGAGATCGCCTCAGGCATAGGACACCCTCGGATCTGCCAGGGCATACAAGATGTCTGCGATCAACAGCGCCACCAAACTGACACAACCCACCATGATGGTGTTGGCAAGCATCATTTCCGAATCGTGCAAACTCACCGCCTCAAGCATGAGGGACCCCATCCCTGGAATCGAGAAGATCTTCTCGACGATCACGCTTCCCGAAAGCATCGCTGGAAAGATCGACACAAACATGGTGATGAGCGGCAAGAGCGAGTTGCGAAAAACATGTCGCAGCACAATGTCCTTGCGTGACACCCCCTTGGCCTTCGCGGTACGCACATAGTCGGCGTTGAAGTTGTCGAGCATCGCAGCACGGGTCTGCCTCGAAAGCACTGCAAACCCTGCGTACACCAAGCAGGCCACGGGGAGCGCCAGGTGCCATCCAACATCCAAGACCCATCCTGGTTCAAAGCCGCCGGCATCCCACTTCGGAAGGAAGGCGATCGACGATGCGTTGGTCGCATGTAGCCCGGCGACCGGGAAAAGCCCCAAATACTGCTTGTTTGCAAGGAATCCCACAGCAAGCACACCAGCCCAAACAACTGGGATCGACCAAAGTGCGATGAACAATCCTCCGCTGAGGACATCGAACCAGGAGCCACGACGGGCTGCAGCAAGCATGCCAGTCGGAATCGAAACGAGATATATCAGTGGAAAGGCGATCAAATTGATGAGGAGCGTCACCGGCAGCGCTTCGACGATCAAGCTGGCAACGGGACGATTCTTGGTGCGACTCCACCCCATGTCGGGTGCACCGACCGAGACCAATCCGGGTATCACCGGCACGCCAGCTTGTTTGAATGGCGCGGCGCGAAAGCACATTGCAAGCGAAGTGCGCGCCGCCACGGCTCGCGCCTGCGCGGCGATGGCGGCGTCGGCAGCTGCGCGCACCGCGGTCCACTGCGTGACACTCTCATCAATGCGAAGTGATCCGAGGTTCGATGCTGGGAGTTCCCCCCGGCGGTCGACGAGCGCCGACTGATCCGTCGCATCTGCGTACTGCGCCAAGGCAATGCGCAGGGTGGCAAGTGCTCCAACAAACGCCTCGCGGCCGGTGCTGTTCTCTCGCGCGAGTGCTCGGTATTGCTGACGCAACCCTTCCTCGGAGTCGGCCGGCCGGAATGCCTCCGCCGCTGCGGCGATCGACGCGGCAGACCGATCCCCCGCTTCCCACGCGCTCGCGATCATCATTGCCGGCAATTCGCGCGGCGGATAGATGCGCTCGCCGGTCGAGTCGATCTGTGCCCGCGCCCCGAATTTCAGCGGCGAAATGCGTCCAAGCCACTGCGCGTACTGCATAACAACCGGTTCATCCAGACTGAAACGGTCTCGAAACCTTGCTTCGGCAATACGCGGATCGCCTCCCGCTGGACTTCCGCCCCCAGCTGCCGCCGATGCGCTGGCGCTGAATCCGCCCGGCGCAAGAGCGATCAAGCAATACACCATGAATGTCATTCCAATCAGCGTTGGAATCATGAAGAGGAGTCGTCGACTGATGTACGGAAGCATGGCGTGCGAACCGAATCAGGAACTGGGCGCGATGGTCGCTGCGGGCGATACGAAAAAGAATTCTTCCGGCGAGAGTCCGGTCTTGTACATCCGGACATTTCCAAAGTCGCGCTTGATGAACCGCAACCAGGGCGCAACGCGAATGAATGTGTATGGCTGCTCCTTGGCGATGACCGCCTCAAGCTGGTGCCAGATCAACATGCGGGTCTGCTCATCCATTGCACGGCGCCCCTGCTCGATCAACACATCAGCGGCAGGGCTCGACCATTGCGTGAAGTTGTCGCGTCCCTTGGCCATGCTCTCGGAGTGATAGATCTGCTTGGGATCGCTCTCGGGTGCCGAAGCGCTCCAGGCCATCGTGAGCGCGTCGAAGTCTCGCGACTTGATGATGTCTTGGTATCGGCTCCAGTCAATGGGGCGCGTGGTCATGACAATTCCGGCCTTCTTGTATGAATCCTGCGTAAAGCGGGCGATGCGCTCGCCGATCTCGCCACCCGTTGCGTAGGTGTATTCGAATTCGAATTTCTCCCCCGCGGCATTCTCGAGAATCCCATCCCCATTGCGATCTTCCCATCCCGCTTCCTTCAACAGCACCATCGCTGCTTCTGGATCGAAGGGCATCGGTGAGAGCGCCGCGTTTGCTGCAGGACTCTCGGGATTGAATGGCCCCTTGGCAACCGTGCCGATCCCATCCCAGATGTCGCGAATCATTTTCTCGCGGTCGAGCAGCAGTGTCATGGCCTGACGAACGCGAGCATCCTTGAAGGGAGTCAATCGCCCGGTCTCGCCGCGCGGTCCACACTGCCAAGCGATGAACGAATAGCCGCTGCGCATGTTGACCCACTTCAAGGCGTAGTTAGCCTTCTCAAACTCTGGCTCATCGCGAAGCACCGTATTGAACTGCGGCGAGGTTGGCAGCACCATCGATGCTTCGTTGTTTCGGAAGGCAACAAGTCGCGCAAGATCATCCTTGATCGTCCGAAAACGCTGTTGATCAAGCGGCGCACGACCGCACCACCAATTCGGATTGCGGACAATCACGATGTCGGTTCCAGGGGTCCACTGACTCGCCAGATCCTGCGCGCCAGTGGGAATGCGCTCCAGCATGAATGGACCCGATCCCATCAGAAGCCCGGTGGACTGATTGATCTGGGCTGGTTCGAACTGCGAATAGAACTTCTTTGAAAGAATCGCATTGCCCATCGCGGCGAGAATGTTGGTGAAGAGCGCGTCCTTGAAGTGGAATTCGATCGTCATCGGATCAATCACCTCCACATCCGCCAAGACATCGGCGAGCGTGGACCGGGTGCGATCAGCCTCGATCGAGGTATTCATGATGAAGTCCATGTAGGTCCATCGAACATCTTCCGCCGTGACGGGTGTGCGATCGCTGAACCGAGCCTTTGGATTGATGTGCACGCGGATCCAAAGACCATCGGGGTCGACCTGCCAGGCATCGGAGAGTGATCCAACCAATCGCATGGTCTTGGGATCAAATGTCGCGAGCGACTCGCACACCCGATCGACGACGCGCGATCCGTACACATCGGCATACAGATACGGGGTGACCTTCGAGGGTTGTCCTTCGAATATCTCCACAAACTCACCCCCGGCGCGATATCCAGGAACGAGCGCGGGATCCGTTGCGAACGCGGGTTCCGGCTGCCACGCAATTGCGATTCCACCCCGGGCCCACGTTTCATCGCGGGCGACGGCGAGACTCACGGCGGGGGTTGCGCCCCCCGGTGGCACGACGGTGGCGACACCAGATTGGAGTCGCGTCTCGATCCCAGCCACGTGCGACTCCAGATTGCGTCCCTGCTCAACCAACGACTGCAAAACGGGCCACTGGCGATCGCGCTGAATCATCGAGAGCCAGAGTGTTGCGAGGATCGCCAAGAGCAGTGCGATGACAACGAAGTCCTTGATTCCAAATCGGTTTTGCATAGGAATCTTGGATCGTATCACGCAGCGATTGGACGCCGGCGCGATGTTGGATCGACCGACGCGCGCAGGGCATCTCCAACAAAGTTCAGCGCCAGAAGCGTGATCGCAATCGCAAGACAGGGCCAACTCAGAAGCCACCACCGACTCCGAATGGTGTTGACCTCAGAGAGACCCTCGGCGGCGAGATTCCCCCAAGACGGCAGCGGATCGCGAACGCCGATCCCAAGAAAACTTAGAAAACTCTCGGAGAGGATCGCCGCTGGCACCGCCAAGGCGGCATAGACAGCGATCACAGCGATCACATTGGGCAGGTAATGCAACCAGAACTGTCTCCATGGACCAACTCCAACGGCGCGGCAGGATTCCATAAAGAGCTGGCCCCGCAAACTTAGGACCTGACCACGGATCACGCGTGCCACCGTCAACCAACTCGTCGCCCCGATCGCGAGCACCAGGATCGCAACATCAAACACCTGATGCCCGCCACCCACGCGATCGACTCCGAGTCGGCGCAGAATTCCCTCGGCCGCCACTGCCAACATGACGACGAGCAGCATCGAAGGCAATCCGTACATCACATCGACCGAGCGCATCATCGCGTTGTCGATTCGCCCCCCGCACGCGGCACTCGTCGTTCCGAAGAGCGTCCCAAACCCGACCGCAACTGCCGCCGCGATCAACCCGATCAAGAGACTGACAGCACCTCCCATGAGGCAGCGTGCCAAGACATCTCGACCAAGACGATCCGTTCCCAGAATCCGCGTCGGAACATAGCCCCCTGCCGCGCGCTGCTGCTCGACTTTCGCGCTCAACTGCTGCGAATCCTCCCACCACGAGGGCGCGAGCAAAGAAAGTTCGAGATTCCCAGCTTCATATCGCCGCGTTGGAGCGCTCCCCACACGTTCGACGCGCGCCATCGTCCAAGGAAGCGATCCCACGCAGCACAGCAACATGGCACCCAGCACGACTCCACCAAGCAGCGTTGGCGACAGGATCCGCGCTGCGAAGCGGCGTGGTTGAATCGCACTCACGGAGTTGTTGGCTGCTGCGGGGCAGGCGGCGCTGCCTTACGCGACGCGCCCGTCGAATCAACTGGCGTTCGTCCTCCCAACGCAGGCAGAGGTCCTCCGTCACGACAGGCGTTGACGACCTCCTCCACCGAAGCATTTCGTGAGCGCGCGTCTCGCTCGAGGTCGGCGCGCATCGTTCGCATCACCGCATCGATTTCAGCGAGTTCCATGGCGCGCGAGCGCAAGTTGAGATCGACCAGCGTTCCGGCGAGCGCCCGCATTTGCGTCTCGAGCTTCGCTGCCTCATCGACGCGGACCCCAAGGCGAGCGCTGACCCAAAGCGGCGCGAGACCCTCCATCTGTCCTTGCACCCGAAGTTCCTCAACACGAAGTGCGTAGAGCGCGGGCTTGTGCTCTCGCAGCACCGCGAGTGATGCAAGTCGCTTCCCCAACTTGGCCGCTGCCGCGCGAAATGTTGCCGGATCTTTGGCACGTGCGCTCTCCAGAATATTCGCCCATTCGGGTGAGACATCGCGTGCCACGGCGATCAACGCACCAGCGTCTGGTCCGGTTGGGTGCGGCTGCGATTGAACATCACCGCTCGCGCCGGGTGCTGCCGCCGAGGCTTCATCCGCGATCAATGCCAATGCCTGCCGTGGCATATTGATGAAGAACGCAGTCACCAGAAGCGCGAGCGAAACTCTCGCGGCGGGACTCATTGATTCCCCGCCGACGCGAGTATCAGCTGGACTTCTGAATTGAGATCGCCAAAGGATGCATCACGGGTGCGAAGAATTGGAACGGCACTCGATTCGCTCATCACGAATTCTTCACTTCCGTCAGCTGCGATCCATTCACTTCCGGCGAGGAGCGAGACAAGGACCGGCTCGGCGATGGTGCCTCCACGATCGGCAGTCGCCACAACGGTTGAGGTCGTGGGTTCACTCGAAACATTCATGAGGAACACCGCGGCAACAAGTGATGCCGCCACGGCGAGTCCAACCCCCCAGCGAGCAAACTTTTGCCGCGACACAAGAAGTCCCCAGGGTTGCTCCGACCCAATCAACGACAGCGTTGAACTTGAGATTCGCGCCGCGAGACCCTCTCGATTGCGCAGACGCGCCCCACGTGCATTCAGCTGACTCTCCAACCCATCATTCGCTCCCTCGGCCGGCCGAAAACTCTCGGAATCATCCGATCCAAACTGCGATGGATGGTGAGGTGTCATACGCCGAACAGAACGCTTTTATCCGGTCGAGATTGCATGTTTTATGGCTTTCCCTTCCTCTGCCTTTCGATCGATTCGCGAAGCCTGGCAAGGGCGCGATGATGCCGTGCCAGCAGGGTCCCGACGGGTTCATCCAACAAGTTCGAAATCTGTTTGAAACTGAGTCCAGCCGTGTGCCGTAGATCGATTATCTCGCGATCGGACCTCGACAACTCATCTATGGCCCACTCCAAGTCCGTGACTTGATCTGGATCAAGTGTCCGATAAGCGCCCGCCCCACCGTTTGGATCCCCAATTTCTGCGAGTTTCTCCTGCGCAGTCGGCTTTGCATGACGAGTCCGCCGGCGCATCTCGTCTCGGAGGCGATTGATCGCCACCCGAAAGATCCAGGCCTCAAACTGCCCGCGCTCCGAGTAACTCGCAAGCTTCTCAGCCATCGTGGCGAACACAGACTGCGTCAGCTCCTCAGCGAGATCCCCATCGCGACACTGTGACTGGAGGAGTCCAAACACCCGCGGGGAGAATTCTTCCACAAGGCGAGTCCAAGCTTGTTCATCACCCCGCGCCGCATCCGCAAGCCACTGCGCAACTCTCTTGTCGGGCGAAGATTGGTCATCCTGACCCTCTCTCATTGCCACAGTCTACGGGCGACACGCGCGAGCGCGCGAACTCAAACCGGCAATTCGTCCGATCCACTGTCGTAGGTCGCTTGCCGCGGTTCGAAACTCCGGTACTCCACTCCAGCGGGAGGCGCGAGGGGCGAAAAGGATCGGAAGCAGGTTGAATGCTGATCCCACACCAACTTGACAACGCCCGTGGGGCCATTGCGCTGCTTGGCGAAGATGAGTTCCGCGGTTCCAACCTTGTCCAGATTGTTGTCGGACCAATCCGAATCGCCCTGGTGGTAGTACTCCTCACGGTGCAGCATCATGATGACATCGGCGTCCTGTTCGATCGACCCAGACTCGCGAAGATCACTCATGCGAGGTCGATGTCCCTCGCGCTGCTCCGCGGCGCGGTTCAACTGTGAGAGGCAGACCACTGGAACATTCAGCTCACGGGCCATCGCCTTGATCCCGCGGCTGATGTCGCTGACTTCAACCTGTCGGCTCTCGCTTCGAGAACCTGAACTCATTAGCTGGAGATAATCGACAAAGACACACTCGATCCCAAACTTCTCTTTCATCCGCCGCGCCTTGGATCGCAACTGTAGGAGCGTGAGACCAGGTGTGTCATCGATAAAGATCTTGGAAGATTGCAGCGCGTCGCAGGCCGCCATCAATCGCTGATTGTCGGCGGGGAGAAGCGTGCCGCGCCGAAGCCTCTGACCGTCGACTCCAGCCTTCGCGCAGAGCAATCGTTGAACAAGTTGCTGCCGTCCCATTTCGAGGCTGAACATCGCCACAGGCTGACCAGTCAACGCGACCCCCTCCATCATGTTCAAGGCGAGCGCCGTCTTCCCCATCGAGGGCCGCGCGGCAACGATCAGCATTTCACCACGCTGCAGACCGCTGGTCATCTCATCGACATCCTCGAACCCACAGGACAATCCCGTCAATCCCGCGCCATCCCGGGCTTCGAGGTGGGCCATGGTTTCGCGCAGCAAGTCCGACAAATGAACCAGCGGCGTCGACTCGCGCAGCTGGGCGATCGCAAAGATTTTCTGCTCTGCCAACTCCAAGATGAACTGCGCCTCTTCGGTCGAGTGAAATGCATCGTGCACCGTTGAACTCGAGGCATCGATCAGTTGACGCAGTGTCGCCTTGTCACGAACCGCCCGGGCGTACTCACCTGCGAACTGTGCGCTCGGCACGCTCTCGGAGAGTTGCACGAGATAATCGAGTCCACCGACAGCCTCGAGAACCTGCCGATCGGTTAGTTGCTGATTGAGTCGCACCACATCGACCGAGGCAGTGCGATCGTAAATCTCCACCAAGCTGGCGTAGATGGTGCGATGCTTGTCGAGAAAAAAATCGTCGGCACTTCGAATGATTCCCACGATGTCGCCAATCACACCAGGCTCAATGAGCATGCTGCCCAACAGCGCCATTTCTGCTTCTGGCGCGTTGGGCGGCATCGCCTTCAGCAGGCGCGCGGTTTCCTGCGGATCAACGCGCGCCGCGGGATCGCCGGGGCGTGGCTGGCGGTTCCCCTTGGCCATTATCGCGACGCGACTGCGGTTGAGTTGGTTTCGCCGAGAACGATTCGCTCGCGCATCAATCGTCCCACCTTGAATCGAACGGCCTTGCGAGCTGGAACGACTACTTGCTCGAGCGTCTTGGGATTCTGCGCTGTTCGCGCGGCGCGTTCGCGCACTTCGAACACGCCGAAATCGCGAAACTCAAGCCGATTCCCGTTGCTCAGTTCCTCGATCATCTCGTCGAGAAACATTTGCAGTGCGCGCTTCACATCGCCGCGCTTCTGGCCTGTTTTCTCAGCGATTCGATCCACGAAATCCTTCTTTGTAATTGTTTGCATCTCAGACCCCAAGAGTTTTTGTCATCGAACACTGTTGCCAATCGAACGCAAACAATCCGTCCGCCCGGTGCCCGCCGGTTGATGGATTGTTGTCGTTCGCACGGCGCTAGTATTACCCGCCCGCTGCGGGCAGTCAAGAGGGCGAGAGATTTCCACCGCGAATAAACTCGGCACGCACACGATCCACAATCGATGTCGTCGAGAGCCCCGGTCGAAACCCAAGTAAAAAGATTTTTGTGCCAAGTTCCTTGACAACTGCCATTTCCGTGATCTCTTTGTCCTTGTAGTCCCCCCCCTTCGCATACACATCTGGCACGAGATCGCGCAGGAGTTGTTCAGCGGTTGCTTCCTCGAAGATCGTGACATAGTCGACGGAGGTCAATTCGCCGAGAAGTTCCGCCCGATCTGCTTCACCGTAGATCGGACGGTTCGCCCCTTTAAGTTCGCGAACGCGCGCGTCGCAGTTGACTCCCACGATTAGAATGTCGCCGAGCGCTCTCGCTTCGCGAAGATAGGAGACATGACCGGCGTGCAGCACATCGAAGCATCCGTTGGTGAGAACGATGCGGCGACCAGCGGCGCGGTGCGCTCTGATTTCCACCAAGAGGTCCGCGCGCGATCTGGTTTTCCCGGATGAGGCGCGGGCGAGTCGCATGACTTGCGCCTGAACTTCGGCCAGTGAAAAGGCGCGCACACCAAAGACCTCGACCTCCATTCCCGCGGCGACATTCGCCAGAGTGACAGCCTCCGCCCAAGGGATTCGATTGGCGACCGCACCTGCGAGGACAGCCAACACCATATCCCCAGCTCCAGCGACATCGTAAACCTGCCGTTCGATCGTCGGAAGGTGAATCGGATCCGATTCCTTTACTGCGAGGACTGCCCCGGACCGATCGAGCGTGATTACCACCGCGTCGAAGTCGAGCGACTTCAGAAGTTGCGTCGCCATCTCGCGTGACTCCGCGACGACATTGGCTGGATCGACAATTCGCCCGGTGGCCCGTTCCGCCTCGGTGCGATTCGGGGTGATGACTGTCGCGCCACGATATCGCGCGTAGTCATGAATCGCCGCCGGATCGACGAGCACAGGAATCTTCTTCGCCTTGCAAAGCTGCATCAGCCGCGCACACAACGCCAGCGTGCAAACCCCCTTGGTGTAGTCCTCGAGACACACCACATCACAAGAGTCCAATCGCGCTTCGATTGCGCTGAGAATTCGCCCATGCACATGGTCGTTTAGCGGATCGCGCGACTCCACATCGATCCGAAACATCTTCTGCGGATGGCGGTGCTGCGCGCGCCCGATCAGACTGCGCTTGGTCGTGGTTGGGCGACTCGAATCAACAACCAACCCAGCCGTTGAACAATTGCCGCGCTCGAGCGCAGTGCGCAGGAGTTGGCCCTCATGATCATCACCGATCACCCCAACACACTCAACCCTGCCGCCAAGCGCGGCAGCGAAGACCGCTACATTTCCAGCGCCCCCCGCGGTATCAACTGTCGCGCGAGGGTCGCGCACTGCGAGGACAGGAACGGGAGCATCGGGACTCAATCGCTCGGCGTCTCCCGACAAGGCCTGATCGAGCATGAAGTCGCCGATCACGAGCAGCCGGAAGGGCTTCCAAGATCGAAGTTGTTCCAAAACGCGGTCTTCGATGGCGGTCATGAATCCAAGCCTACTTCCCCGCAAGCACCCGCTCGAGTCGCTCGCTCAGAGCCGCTTCACCCTGATGAAATTTCAGTCGCAGGCGTGGGACCACCAAGGGAAGCCCAATCGAAGCCCCGCAAGTCGCCAACTTCACCCAGTCCTTGCGGGTCGTCGCAATCGCAGTGGCACCGGCGCTGCGAGCGACCTCGGCGAGACGAGTGACCGATGCAGGACCATACCGCGCGTGATCGCGGAGCCTCGGCACCGCAACAATTTCTGCCCCGTGTGATCTCAATTGGAGCGCGAAGGCGCTAGGTTGCGCGATACCAGCCCAGACCGCGATGCGCCGACCATTGAGCCACGCGCTTGATTCGACCCGTGGCTTCGCAGACTCAAACCCCGCGCCTTGATGTATCTCCAAACCATCCCAGGCGTGGTCACACCACGCGAGCGCTGGACGACCGTGAAAGGAGTGAATGACCGCGTCGAGCGCAGGGTCAAGAGTCCGCGCACGTGTCACGATCACACTACTGGCGCGCGCGAGACTTGCCGGTGGCTCGCGCAGCCAACCGAGCGGCAAGAGGGCGCCATCCAAATTTGACTGCCCGCCATCGATCAGCACAAGATCCAAGTCTCGCTTGATAGCCCGATGTTGAAATCCGTCGTCAAGGATGACGACACCAATCGATGGATCCTGCCCAATCGCTCGATCGATCACACGAAGTCGATCGGCTCCGACCGCGAGGCGCGCTCCCGGAACGCAAGCCTGATGCTCCATTGCCTCATCCGATCGACCATCGCTGCTTCGATACCCACGCAGCGCGATCAAAGGAACGACGCCCCGATCAATCATCCACGCTGCAATCCAGCGAACCATCGGACTCTTTCCCGTGCCGCCCGCGACGATGTTTCCGACCGAGATAACGGGGCGCTGCACCGAGCGAACACCGATGCCTCGATCCCACCGCGCACTTCGCGCGGCGACGACCGCACCATATGCCCGCGATGCCACCCGCGCCGCAGGTCTGAACAACTTTGGCATGATGAACTGCGACTCCCTCATGAAGTCGGCACCCTACACCCAACCATCCTCGTGAGGATCGGTTTCAAGAGGTTCATCGGAAGTCCGACCACGGTCGTTTGATCGCCAGCCCATTTCACGGACCAACCCGCGGCAACAATCTCGGCAAGGTTGTATCCACCCGCGCGGCCGCGCCACGAATCTGAGGCGAGATGAGACTCCAATTGAGCATCAGAGATTTCTCCAAAGCGAACCTCGACCATGTCGGCAAACATCGTGCGCGTCCGATCTGGAAGGATGATGATGCAGACGCCGGTCACGACGCGCTGCGTCCTGTTGCGCGAGGCGGTCAGCATTCGCCGTGCCTCATCGACATCGGAGGGTTTCCCCAAGACCACGCCATCCAGCACACAGACCGTGTCAGCAGCGAGAACGACTCGCGCCCGCGGGGCGCACCGCAGCAATTGGGCTGAATCGTCTGCCACCTGCGCTCCCTTGAACCACGCCAGGGCACAGCAATCTTCCGCAGCACGGGCAGCACGAACCATCAACGATCCATCGTCAACAGTTGGGCGGATCGAGATCGCCTCAAATCCCGCGGCTGACAAGAGCTCGCAGCGACGGGGGCTGGAGCTCGCAAGCACGAGTGCCCCATTCACGATTCCGCTCCAAGCAGAAGCCGCTTGCGAATGAGTGTCGCCACTTCCTCCACCGAGATCCGCGCCATCATCTCGCCGCCTTTGGTCGCACTGCGATAATCATGTCGATCCAGTTTGAATCCGCGGCCGCCATGGGCGCACCACTCCTGCGCCTGATAGGGACCGTCTGTGTTTGGATCGGTCGCGCCGTAGAGCGCCACAACGGGAACCCCCAAGCCGATCGCAAGATGCGCGGGCGCTGAGTCGAGCGCAACCACCAATGATGCGCTCTTCACCACCGCCATCGTTCCACCAACCGATGTCAACCCAGAAAGGTTGTGTGATCGCAGCGGCGTTGGAAGAGATTCACATCCCTGGTTCCAAGCCACCTGATCCTCTTCTCCCGGCGCACCAATCCACACGACGTCGTGGATCCCATGACGCGATAGATCCGGCGCGATGATCTGCAACAACTGCTGCCATCGCGTCGGAATCCAGCGTTTTCCCGCCCAACCATTGGCGGTCGCAAATACGACCAAGGGACCATCGATGCCGCGCCATTTTCGTTCCCCGTTCCACCACTCAACATCAGCGGATGGAACCGCGAGCCGCATGTCCGCAGCAGGGTTCGCTCCAACCGCGGCTGCGAGTTGAAGCATCGAATCGACAACATGCGATCCGCGCGGAGACGAAACCCGGCGGTTCGCCCCAAGCCAGGAAAACTCGCGGCACGAGTCACCCACCACGCGAACCGGCGCGCCTGTGATCCACGACATGAGTCCGCTTCTGGCGAGTCCTTGGGCATCAATCACAAGGTCATACTTGCGTGCGCGCAACGCCCACAACCACCGCGCCGCCTGCAACGCCACACGCGGGCTTCGCCAGATCGACCGGAACGTGCGCTTGGGGAAGGACACCACGCGGTCGATCGCTGGGTGCTCTGCGACCGCCGGCGCCCAGACATCCTCCACCACCCAATCGATGACTGCCTCCGGGAAGGATTTTCTCAAGGACCAAAGAAGTGGAACTGTCCTGCAGACATCGCCAAAGGCGCTGGGGCGGACAATCAGGATGCGCCGTGGAACCGTCCGCATATGAATAGCGAATGAAAGTATAGTGTGAGTTCACTGTTGGCCCGCGCAATGGTTCAATCCTCTCCGTGAGTCCAACCGATCCATCTTCGAAGCCCACTCCGGGGTCTGGAGGCTCCTCAGGACCCAAATCGTCTACAGGGTCGTTTGCCAGCGCGAGCGGTGAGAGCGGTGGATCGCGAGGCGGAAGCTCTTCCGACTCGCTGATCGGTCGGCTGATTGTGGAGCGTGGGCTCGCGCCGCAAGCAGAAGTGGACGCAGCATTCGCCGCGCTGCGAACTGGAACCGATCAGCAACGAGCCTTCGTGGATGTGCTCGTGGAGGCACAGATCATCACGAGGCGCCAACTCGCGCGACTGCGAACTGAGGCGGAGGGTGACCGAACCGTCTTGCGAATCCCGGGATACCAGATCATGCGCAAACTCGGGGCGGGCGCGATGGCGTCGGTTTACCTCGCGAAGCAAACCAGCCTCGACCGTTTGGTCGCGATCAAGATCCTCCCCCGGCGATATTCCGCCGACTCGGCATTCATCGAACGCTTCTACAAAGAGGGTCGCGCGGCAGCGAAACTCTCCGACCCAAACATCGTGGGCGCATTTGATGTCGGTCAAGTCGGCGATCAGCACTACTTCGTGATGGAGTACGTCGAGGGTGAAAATGTGTACGACCGAATCGTCCGCTCCAAGCGGCTCAAGGACCGCGACGCGCTGGTGATCACCCGACAAGTGGCCAGCGCCCTCAAGCACGCCCATGCGCGCGGGTTCATTCACCGCGACATCAAGCCGAAGAACATCATGATCACCAAGTCCAATGTGGTGAAGCTCGCAGACCTGGGGCTCGCGCGCGCGATGGACGACAAGAAGGCGGCTGAGGCTGAGCGGCACCGGGCCTTCGGTACCCCCTACTACATCAGCCCAGAACAAATTCGTGGATCAGTCGACCTCGGCCCACCCGCTGATATCTATGGACTTGGCGCCACGCTCTTCCACATGCTGACCGGGCGGGTCCCCTTCGAAGGAAAGGACCCAACAGAGGTGATGCAACGCCACCTGCGTCAGGAACTGACGCCGCCCGATCAAGTTGTCGCTGGAATCTCCCAAGGAACGGCCGAGATCGTCGAGATGATGATGATGAAGGCTCCGCGTGATCGATACCAGTCTGCGGACGAACTGCTCGAGGACATCGATCTAGCACTCGCCGGAGAACCACTGCGCTATGCAAGCCGCGGCGTCGACCTCGCTGGAATGGCGACTGAGGTCGAAGGCACGGCCGTGACAGAGGTTCAAGTCGGACCGAAGTCGGGCGGGCGGATGTCTGGTCTCGCGATCGCCCTCATCGCCGGACTGGCGTGCCTGAGTGGGCTCCTGCTTCTCTTGCTCATCTTCAAGAAGTAGCGGCGCGGGGGTCACAGAAGTTCGAGCATCATCTCAACCTCGACACACGCGTCGAGCGGAAGCGCGTTTGTTCCAACGGCTGCGCGCGCATGTCGCCCCGCTTCGCCGAAGATTTTCTGAAGAAAATCGCTAGCGCCATTGGCGACCTTCGGTTGATCCGAAAACCCGCCATCGCACGCCACGAACACCCCCAACCGCACCACTCGCGAAATTCCGTCCAGCGTTCCGCCGCAGTGACTTGCAGCGACGGCGAGTCCGTTCAGAACGCACTGCCGCGCGCACTCCTGCGCAACCTCGAGCGATACGCGCGAGGGGACGAGACCGGTGGCAATTAGAGTTCCCTCGCGAAACGGGAGCTGACCGCTGATAATGAGCAAGTTTCCGGTCCGAACCGCGGGAATGTAGGACGCGACCGGCTTTGGCGCGAGCGGAAGAATAAGCCCAAGCGTCGCAAGCATTTCCGTGGCACGATGGGGTTGAAGGCTGTTCATTGGGGGAGAGAGTACCGATCGCAAAAGAAATATTCCGAAAACAGAGACTTGACTCAATCGAAACTTGGGATACCTTCGTATTGTCTTGTGCATCGACTGGCTGCCTTGGTCAATTAACCGAGCGAACGCTCAAACCGTCCTCTTTGCCGATTTCTCGGCACGCTTCTTCCGACCCAGCAGCTGACATCTTGAGCCCACTCGATTGCCTTCGTGGTGCTTGTTCTGTAGGGTGAGAACCCCATCGCACAAGAATTCGCGCTTGCAATCACCCTGGTTGATTCGGAATTGGTTGGAAAACCACACTCTTCCCCCGTTGCCTCGTCCGAAGATTTCTTCACCCGAGGCAGATGGTCTTTGATTTCATTTGAGTCGTATCTCAATCTCTCATTCGCAAGGAAACACAATGTCAGACCTGAAAGTAAAACCCCGCGCATTCACCCTCGTCGAACTCTTGGTGGTTATTGGAATCATTGCGATTCTGATCGGACTCCTCCTGCCCGCTCTCTCGAAGGCTCGAGACCAAGCGCGCACGGTCAAGGATGGAACTCAATCGGCGCAGATTCATAAGGCGATGCTGATCTTCGCCAACGAAACCAAGGACGGAAGCCTTCCGACTCCAGGGATGATCAATCGGCTCCCGATCGCCGTCAACGCGACCTCGGGAGCGGTCCAGATTCAAGGGCAAGGACTCGAGGACATGGGTAAGAACAACTCTGCCTCTCTGTACTCAGCCTGCGTTGCGCGCGAGATGTTCAACACCGACATTCTCATTGGGCCAACCGAATATGTCGGATCAAATGTCGTGGAGAAGGGCAAGGGTGTCACAATTGGAATGACCGGCACGGACAATCCCTACGACTACACCCAGTACGATCCGGCGACTGACAAGTATTGGGACACGACATTTCTTTGCAACCTGCACCTCTCAACGGGCGCCAATTTGTCCGCATGCCATGTCTCCTTTGCGCATCAACCCCTCTTCGGTTTCCGCAAGAAGGTCTCTTGGAAGTCCAATAGCGACAGTTCGAGACCGTTGTTTGGAACGCGCGGTCCAAAGCACATGAACACAGGCGCAAGTTCGGCGGTGCTACCGGCAAGTTCGCTCGACTTCAAGAACAGCCCAACGCTCCTCCTCCACGGATCAAAGAAGGAGTGGGACGGCAACATCTGCTTCGCGGATAACCACGGCGAATTCGTCGCCACGATGTTCCCAACGCGGGTCGAGTTTGATTGCGGTGGTGCAGGAACCTTGGACAAGGACAATATTTTCTGCATGGACTTCATCTGCC
>SIAB01000093.1 GCA_009692015.1 Phycisphaerales bacterium | reverse complement strand
CGGTCGCACCTCGACTGCGCCGTGGGTGATGAGCGTCTCGCCTGATTCAATGCGCGCGATCGATGGCTCGTGCGCGGATGCGATCTCGATGGCACCATTGGCGGCGTGAATCACCACCAGCGTCGCATCGACCGGCATCGCACCACTGCGAACAAGTTGCATCTCTCCGCGCCAATGCGTCCGGCGCAGCATGAGATTGGCATCGCGCACTCCATCTCCTGTTGGATCGCCCACAACTTCCTCTTCGCCGGCGAATGCGAGTGCGCTGCCGACTACGGGAAGATCTTGGCGGCGGTCCCCACGTTCGATCGCAAGCCCCGCGCCTTCGAGCAGTGCGATGCAACGATCGATGCCGACATAGTTCGAGAACGCACAGCGCGAAGGAATGTCGGCGATGGCCAGTCGCCACGACCAGTCATCTCCGCCAACTGTTGTTGCATCGCTCGCAACAACGAGCGTGCTGCCGAGTCCGTTCTTCCACAATTCGCGCTTGCCCGTTGATGCTGGAAGAAGCGGCATGGGGTGAACCTACCGCATTGGTTCGATGGATCGCGGGTTGGCGGGAAGCGTGTGGTGGGCGGCGAAATCAAGGCGGTATGACCGGCGGTTCGCCTCATCGGCACCACTTGTTCGATCACGCGCAAAGATATCTACCACGCTTTGACATCGGGCTACCAGCGCGCATCCGAGGACCCGGCGCGACGCTCGAGCCGTCGAGGACTTGTTCAGGGCAACGAATCTCCTCTACATCGTCCGGCCGGACAGAATCACACTGAGGTCGGCGCTGTCGGTCGTGCCGTCCCCGTTGAGGTCAGCGTTAGGAGTGCCCCACGCGCTGAACAGGAATGTCAAGTCAGTTGCGTCAACGATGCCATCACCGTTGATGTCGCCAAGGAGCGGGCAGGCTTCAATGCGAATGGTGCGCATCATGCCCATATCCTCGTGCTCGAGGAGGTGGCAGTGATAGGCGAAGTCACCTGCGAACTTGCTCCAGCGGACGAGCAGGCGCACACGCTTTCCCGGCCAGATCATGATTGTGTCTTTCCAACCGGTATCGTTGAATCCAGCGGACACGCCCGCGTAGTTGGCGGCGTTTCCATTGATGTTCGCGCGCGACAGAATCTGGAATGATCGTCCATGCATGTGAGTCGAGTGTGCCATCCACATCATTCCGCCGCCGGTGTTTGTGAACTCAACATATTCGAGCGTGTCGCAGGGCACGATTTCGTTTGCAGCGGGCGCGTGATCGACGAACAGCCCGCCGTTGAACACGAACTCCATTGCGACGAAACTGATCGGCCACTGGCGCGGCGCGGTTGGATTTGCGGCGTCAGCGAGAAGGTACCGTTCGACTGGCACGAGGGTTGACGGCAGCGTTCGCGTCTCTGTCTGTTAAGTCGTCGCGGTGAATGTCGCCACGGTGAGCGCGGCGCAGGACTCGACAACGAGCGGCGAAGCCGCGAGGCGCCGAGTCGGTCCCGCATTTCGGGTGTGAGGCGAGGTGCAGGCGCTCGGGCATGCGACCGAGCCGAATGCCTGAAATGCGCAGCGCGCGAAATCGGCGAAGCCGAGTTCGTGCGCGGGGGGAGCAAAGCGAAATGAGCGCGCGGCGCAGCGGCGCCGCCGCGGGATTGAGCAAGCTCCCCCGACTGGACTCGAACCAGTAACCTGGCGGTTAACAGCCGCCCGCTCTACCATTGAGCTACGAGGGAATGAGGGGTGAAAGATAGCAGTGCTGCGGGGTGCGTCAACTTTTGCGGTTCTGCGCGCTCTCGGCCTCTCCCCGCAAATGCAGCGATCCCCTGCACTTGCGGCGAAATGATTTCTGCGTACACTTCGCGACTCGATCTGGAGCCCACTATGAAGTCTGAAATCCATCCAAAGTATTACCCTGAGTGCAAAGTCAACTTCCGCGGGCAGGTCGTTATGACCGTCGGTGCGACCGTCCCAGAGCTGAGCGTCGAAGTGTGGTCTGGATCGCATCCCTTCTACACCGGCAAGAACACTTTCGTTGACACCGCCGGTCGCGTGGAACGCTTCCAGCGCAAGTTCGCTGGTGGATACTTCGCCAAGTCCAAAGAAGCCGCTGCTGCGAAGACTCCCGCCGCGAAGAAGTAGCTACGAACATCTCGAAGTTTCCCGACACCGTGCTCTTTTTGGCACGGTGTCTTCTTTGTATGGTTGTGTTTGTTTGGGTGCACACAATGTCCAACCCTCCTGAAAATCTCGTCCGCAAACTCTCTGAGATCGACAACGAATTTGGATCGCTCACCGCGGCGATGGAGGATCCTGCCAATCTTGCCGACCATCGGCGCCTGCGCACCATCGTGATCCGCCGCGCCGCGCTCGAAGAAATGGTTGTCCGCTGGCGCCGCTTCAACGCAGCTGGGATCGAACTTGCCGCGGCTAACGAACTCGCCTCGGATGGCGACGGCGCCATCGCCGCGATGGCCCGCGAGGAGCGATCCCAACTCGAATCCGAGCGGGGGCGGATCATCGACACACTGGTGCGCGATCTCGTAACCGCCGACGACCGCGCGGTCGGCGAGATCATCCTGGAAGTTCGCTCGGGTGTCGGCGGCGACGAAGCAAGTCTGTGGGCTGGCGATTTGGTGGCGATGTATCAGCGCTATAGCCAGAGTCGCGGATGGACCTGGGAGGAACTTGAAGTGAAGGCAGGTGATGCTGGCGGCATCAGTCACGGAGTCTTCGAGATCACGGGTGTCGGCGTGTGGAGTTCACTCGGATACGAGGGTGGAACGCATCAAGTGAAGCGAGTCCCCGCAACCGAGGCGCAGGGTCGGGTGCACACTTCAACGGCGACCGTGGCGGTGCTTGCCGAACCCGAAGAGGTTGCATCGGTCGTCGATCCCGCCGAGGTAAAGGAGATCATGACGACCGCGCAGGGTCCCGGGGGACAGAATGTGAACAAGGTTGCGACCGCGGTCCAGCTCATTCATCTTCCAACTGGAATCGAAGTGCGGATGCAGGAAACCCGCAGCCAACTGCAGAATCGCGAGAAGGCCTGGCGACTCCTGCGCGCCCGCGTGTACGAGCGCCGCCAAGCGGAAGCGGCCGCGCGGCGGGCCGATGAACGCAGTGCCATGATCGGTTCGGGCAGCCGCGCCGAAAAGATCCGCACATACCGCGCCAAGGAAAATGTCGCAGTCGATCACCGCGTGGATGCCAGTTTCAATCTCATCGAAGTACTCGCCGGCCGCATGCAGCCGCTGATCGACGCGCTGGCTCTCAAAGACATTGCGGATCGTGTCGAGCGGCTTTGATCGCCCGCGCCGCCTCTTCGATCCACCCGCGCAGATACTTCTCGACGAACACCGAAACCGCTAACGCAGTCGAGTCTGCATCGACTCCCCGCAGTGCAACCCGGGGATCCCCTGCTGTCCGATCGAGGAGAATCTCGAAAGTGCCATCGACCACCATGGCTTGAGGAAGTCGAGATGCAAAGTGCGCGACCGCGGCGTTGGTCTGGGCCGTTCCGAAGGCGACTGCTGGCGATGCCACCAGCGCGGGATCATTCAAGAACCAGAGATCGGTGAGAATCTGCACGGTGGGACGCGCCGCGCCGCTCCCTTCCATCGCGAGAAGCGCCTGCTCAATGTCCTGCTTCAATCGCGCGGCAATTGGACGGTCGTGCAACTCGGCGTGGGGATGCGATCCCACGACGACGGTGATCCCCCCTTGAGGTCGCTCCGCCTCTGCTGTCAAGGTCGCACACTCGCAATCACTTCGAGTTCGGCTGGCCGGGTGCTGGTCTTCAAGACGATGGGCAGCACCAGGATTCCTGAAAACCCACTTCGCGGAGTGACCGTCACGAACACGTTGGTCCCGCCCTCCTTCGATGGTTCGGTCCGCGCAAGTGTGACGAGCGCGTCGGCGCACGGCGTGCTCGCCGACTCGACCATGACCGCAGCGTTAGCGATCGTGAACTTCGCCTCTGCGGCGAGTGCGGGGGCAATCGTTCCCAAGTTGCACCGGGCGTCGCTCACCTGAATCATGGGCTTCTTTGGTGCGCCTGTCTGGCGAACCCGCGCATCAACGATGCCGGCGCCCGGAGCGTCCGTCTCGATGAAGATGAATGGCGGCAGTGCGTCGCGCAGCGCGGTGAGGTCGTAGGCAACGATGTATGAGTTGCGCGGCTCGTCCTTCGCCGAATCGAATCCTTCGACCGAAATCGATCCACCAAGGGTCGAAAGAATTCGAAAGGGCTTCTGATCGATCGATTCAACGACCACCCGACCGCTGAGATTCTTCTGCTCGACCGTATTGATATATGGCGGCACGATTCGCACCGGCAGCGACACCTCGGCCTTCACCGCAATGTCGATCGCCCGACCGAATCCATCGACTGAAATCTTGAGCGAGGATCGGCGAACTCCCGTCGCTGGCGCGCCATCGAGTTTGATCTGCAATTCGATGGCTGCCCCCGGCGCGATCTCCTTGCCAACCAGATCTGAAATCGTCGTGCACTTGCATGACGGCAGCACCATGTTGATGGTGAGCGGACTCGCTCCAGTGTTTCGCAAGAGCACCGTGCCCTCTCCAGGGGTGTTGGGCAGAAGGAAACCAAAGTCGAGTGCCGCGGGTTCGCTCACCAGCGGAGGCGCCGTGGGGAGTGATCGGGTCGGGCGCGGGCCGGCGGGCTTTGCCTGCGGGGTCGGATCGACCGGCTTCGTCGGCTCGGTCGGCTTCGTCGGCTCGGTCGGTTGCGCCGATTTCGCGCTCTGCGCGGCATCCTGAATCGCCCAAGAATTGGCTGAATTCCAACTGAAAAGCCCCACGACCGCTGCCAAAAGTGCGCAGCAACCCACCCCGATTCTCTTCCGATAACTCGCGGTTTGTTGGATCATGGCTGGGTCAACCGGAGGGACTCTACAAGCCATTGGGGCCAACCCGCAGCCGGTATTGAAAAAATAACTTTGGTTTCTTTGCAACCCAATTTCGCTTTTGGTTTTTTTTGGGTTATGGTGGGAGTGCGGATGAGAGTCCGCATCAGTCAATCTGATCTCGGAGAAAAGTTTTCAAACAAGTACTCCAAGAATAGGTCGGCTGATCAAACACGCCCTTTTCCCTCCCTCCGCCCCCGAGCCTTGTGCTCGGGGGTTTTTTTATGCGCGCGCGTGTACTTCGCGGCTCGATATGATCCCGATCCACCAAGGACCCCCCATGGACTCAAACGATTTACGACCTGGCGTGGCGATCAAACTCGATGGTCGCTTTTATGTTGTCACCCAATTCACGCACGTCACCCCTGGGAACCTGCGGGCGTTCATCCAGATCAAGATCAAGGACATCGACAAGGGAACCTTGCTCGAAAAGCGTCTGCGCTCTGGCGAAAACGTGGAGCAGGTCGAGCTCGACCGCCGCCCCATGGAGTACCTCTACCTCGATGGCAAGAAGTATGTGTTCATGGATACCGTCAACTACGAACAGGTCGAACTCGATGAAGTTGTGGTGGGCGACATGCCGCTCTACGCGAAACCAAACACCGAACTCGTCGTGTTGTGGTGCGATGGCAAGCCGATTTCGGTCGAGTTGCCCAATGTTGTTGAACTGAAAATCACCGACACTGCCCCTGGCATCAAGGGTGCGACTGCAACGAACCAACTGAAGGAAGCAGTCTGCGAGACTGGACTCAAGACGCGCGTGCCACCGTTCATCGTGGTCGGCGA
>SIAB01000092.1 GCA_009692015.1 Phycisphaerales bacterium | reverse complement strand
GATCTCACCACGCTGCTCAGCGGTTGGGGTCCGTGCCCATAAGCGGCTCTTGCCGTTTGGTTTCGTAGTTCTTGCTTTGAAAACAAGCCCCTCGGTCAGACGGCCGAGGGGCTTTTCGTTGGACTCACGTTCAGGCGCCAGCGGACTCGGCGAACAGGATCCCGAACCAGGCGACAAACCCCCCAGTTACGGGCACAATCTGCTGCAGGGAGCAAGGCTTTTGCCCGCAACCGGGGGTTTGCGCGTACCCGCAGCGTCCCCAGTGCTGAGGTCGCTCTAGCTGGTAATCACAAACTTGATCGCGGCGATGAGCAGCACGACTCCGAGCGCGCGGCGCAGCCAAAGCTGCGAGGCGCTCTGAATGCTCCAGCGCGCGCCGACCGTGCCACCGACGAGCGCGGCGATCGCGGCAAGCCAGAGCCATGGCTCGACAGTGAATCCGATCGAGAGAAGTCCAGCGATCCCTGCGAGCGAGTTCAAGAGGATGAACGGCGCAGAGACCGCTGCTGCCTCGCGCGGTGTCGCCCACCTGCAGATGACCATGAGTGGGGTGAGCAGGATTCCTCCGCCGACACCGACGAGTCCGGAGAGTCCACCGATCAGCGCGCCAGAGATCGCCGCGATGGGTATCGAGAGTGGACGAATCACGACTTCGCGCGCCGGCATGAACATGCGCAGTGCGGCAATGAGGAGTGTGGCTGCGACAAGTCGCTTGAACAATGGTTCGTTGATCGAGTAGCCGCCAGCAAGAAATGCGCACGGAATCGAGGTGATGAGGAAGGGCCAGAGCAGTGACCAGCGAAAGTGCCCGGCGCGAACGAATGCGACTGTGGCCAGCGTGGCGACCAGAACATTCAACATCAGCGCTGAGGGTCGCATGACGATCGCGGTGACTCCCAGCAGCGCCATCACCGCGAGATAGCCAGACGCGCCGCCGTGACCGATGCTCGCGTACAGCGCGGCCATAAGGCAGATCAGCGACACAAGGATGGCGACTTCGAGGCCGGTCACTGCGCGACTCGCTCGATCGACACAATCAGCGACTTTGATGTTGGCGTATGGCTTGCCGTCGCAACGCTGTCGATGGGAACGAGAACATTGGTCTCAGGAAAGTAACACGCAACACACCCGCGTGGAATCTCGTAGGCAACAATGCGAAAGTTCTTGGCGCGACGCTGGATGCCGAGGTGGTGGCTCACGATGTCAACTGCGTCACCGGCCGCGAACTTCTGCCCGATCATGTCCAGAGCGTTCATCAGCACGACGCGGCGGCCGGCATGGATGCCTCGGTAGCGATCGTTGTTTCCGTAGATGGTGGTGTTGTACTGATCGTGCGAGCGAATCGTGGTGAGGACGAACTGACCGGCGCCAACCGGCAACTTTGGGATCGCATGCACCGTGAACTGCGCCCGCCTGCTCGGCGTGAGAAACTCTCTGCGATCGCGCACCGCGTTGGGCAACTCGAATCCGTTTGCCCCGCGCACCCGCACATTGAGATCCTCGAATCCGGGGATCACACGCGCGATGCGCTCGCGAATGCTGTCATAGTTGGCGGCGAAGTGCGCCCAATTCAGACTGAGCGTTGCTTGGGCAAGCGCTGCAACAATCGCCGGCTCACTCAACAAGAACGGCGATGCCGGATCGAGCCGTCCCTGCGACGCATGGACAACGCCCATTGAGTTTTCAACGCTCACAAACTGCGCGCCGCTCTGTTGCATGTCGCGTTCGGTGCGCCCCAGACAGGGCAAGATGATCGCTTCGGTGCCAGTGATGAGGTGTGAACGATTCAGTTTCGTCGAGACCTGCACGGTCAGCTCGCACTGCTGCAGCGCACGGGCGGTGAACGTGGTGTCGGGAGCGGCGCTCAGAAAGTTTCCGCCTAGGGCGAAGAAGACCCTGACTTTTCCGGCGTGCATCGCCTCAATCGCTTCGACGGTGTTGTATCCATGCGCGCGCGGCGGGGTGAACTGAAACTCCGCCCCGAGCCTGCGAAGAAAATCGCTGCTCGGGCGTTCCCAGATTCCCATCGTTCGATCGCCCTGCACATTGCTGTGCCCACGCACCGGACATGCTCCGGCGCCGGGGCGTCCAAAGTGACCGCCGAGCAGCAACAGATTGATGATCTCCTGGATGTTGGCAACGGCATTCTGGTGCTGGGTCAGCCCCATCGCCCAGCAGCAGATCATTGCCTTGCTGCGGGCGATCACCGCCGCGATTTCGCGAATGTCAGCCTCTGCGATTCCAGATGCGGCGACGATTTGCTCCCATGACTCGCTCTGCAGGTCGCGGTCGAGCGCGCCGAACCCTTCTGTGTGCGCTGCGATGAACTCGTGATCGAGTGCACTCGAGTGATCTTGAATGAGCGCCTTCATGATGCCCTTCAGCAGTGCGACGTCGCCGTTGACTTTCACCGCGAGATGATGCGTCGCCAGCTGCGTGCCGTTTCCAACGATGCCGCTCAGTTCTTGCGGATTTCGGAAGCGTTTCAATCCCGCCTCTGCAAGTGGATTGATGCTGATGATGGCGCAGCCTCGCCGGGCGGCATCTTGCAGCGTGCGCAGCATGCGCGGATGGTTGGTGCCAGGATTCTGACCAATGACCACGATGCAATCGGCAGAGTCGAAGTCGCGCAGCGAGACGGTCCCCTTGGCTGTGCCGATCGCTTGGGTCATCGCAACTCCGCTCGATTCGTGGCACATATTCGAGCAATCCGGCAGGTTGTTGGTGCCGAGGAGGCGAACGAAGAGTTGATAGAGGAAGGCGGCCTCGTTGCTGGTGCGGCCCGAGGTGTAAAAGACCGCCTCATTGGGCGATGCGAGCTGCTTCAATCGCTCGCCGATTTTCGCGAAGGCGTCACCCCACGAGATCGGCGCGTAGTGCGAAGCGCCCGCTGCGAGATACATCGGATGCGTGAGGCGGCCCTGCTGGCCGAGCCAGAGATCCGTCTGACGCGAGAGTTCTTCGACCGAGTGCGCGGCAAAGAGTTCGGGGGTCATTCGCGCGCGCGTCCCCTCTTCTGCAATCGCCTTGGCGCCGTTCTCGCAGAATTCAGCCACCGAACGATTATCAGGATCGGGCCACGCGCATCCTGGGCAGTCGAATCCTGTCGTTTGATTGACATCGAGCAATGCCGACACAGCGCGCGCAACTCCCATCTGCTGCACCGAATTGGTGAGCGCAACGCGCACGGCCGCAAGACCCCCCGCCGACTCTTCCGGTCGACCCACGCGCAGGTTTTGGTCGAGCACCTCTGGAGCAAGAAACTCTGGATCGCGCCCCTGGGTCATCGCGCTCTCACCCGCCAGGCCCCGTGATAGATGTTGAAGCGCTCTTCGCGCACGAATCCGATGAGCGTGAGATCGAATCGTTTGGCGAGTTCGACGGCGAGACTCGACGGCGCGCCCACCGCCACAATCATCGGAACCCCGGCAACGAGCGCCTTCTGGACGAGTTCAAAGCTCGCGCGGCCACTCAAGAAGAGCAACCGAGTTGAAAGCGGGGTCATGCCCTGCATGAACGCTCCACCGAGGAGTTTGTCGACGGCGTTGTGGCGTCCAACATCTTCGCGCACCGCAATCAGCTCGCCCGCGTCGCTGAAGAGTGCCGCGCCGTGCAGTCCACCGGTCTGCTCGAAGGTCTCTTGATGCGCGCGCACCTTCTGGTGCAGCGTGTGAATCTGCGATTCGGCGATCTGAAATCCTGCGCGGCTGATCGGTTGCAACCCTGGCACCTCGAGTGCGTCGAGCGATGCCTTGCCGCACACTCCGCAACTTGACGTCGAATAGAAGTGGCGCTCGAGGGTTGGCCACGCGATGACCGCGTGATCGCACAAACGAACCTTGACGGTGTTGTGCCCATGATGTGCGCCGGTCTCGCTCCCACATCCGACGATCTCAATGATCTCATCGGGCGATCGCAGGATGCCCTCGGTGAAAAGAAATCCCGCGGCGAGTTCTTGGTCGAAGCCCGGCGTGCGCATCGTGATCGAGATGCTCTTGGTCTGGCGGGCCGCGCCGACCAGAGCCTCGATGCGAATCTCAAGGGGCTCTTCGATTGCTAGGTAGTCATCCTTCAGCGTCGACGACGCGCCGCACACGCGCGTCACCTGGGCGCGAACAATCTGCGCCGTTGGATCGATTGTCTGCTTCGCATTCATGTTGGTGCCGCCTGCGATGAATCGCGTTCTTGCAAGAGTTGCGCGGCGATGCTGACCGCGATTTCTGCGGGCGAGTTCGATCCGATGGGAAGACCGACCGGGCAGCGGATCGCGGCGATGTGTGACTCTGCGAAGCCTTCTTTCAGGAGGGTGGATCGCAGGGTCCGCGCCTTGGGCTCGCTGCCGATGACTCCCACAAATGCTGCGTCGCCGCGCCGGAGTATCTCGCGAACGATCGGAAGGTCTGTGGCGTGTCCCTGCGAGATGCACAGATAGAAGGTGCCTGCGGGCAGCGCCGCAACACACGCTGCCGGCTCTGCCGCGAGAACCCTGCGAACGTTTTCGCGCTCGACAAGGCGCGAGAGCCATGCGTCGCGCGGATCGATACACGTGAGATTGCACGCGAATGTCGAGAGCAGCGAGACCGTCGCTTGCGCCACATGACCCGCGCCAAACACGGCGATGTTCCAATGTGCAGGCGCCGTGATTTCGTAGAAGAGGGTGGCGGCACCTCCGCAGACCATGTTGAGATCGCGCTGCAATTCATAGCGGACGCTCTCTGGCTTGGTCACGCCTGGCGGACGACCGCGCGCACTTTCGCGCGCCATCATTTCTTGGGCATGCTCGATCGCCCGCGCTTCGAGTCGACCACCGCCGACGGTTCCCCAGGCGAGTCCTGCTTCGGTGATGATCGCCTTTGCGCCGATGTCCTGTGGAACATGACCCTCGGGATCCACGAGCGTGACTGTCACGAAGATCGCGCCCTGCTCGGCAAGCGTGCTCGCATGTTGCAGGTACTCACGCATCGCGGTCACCCCGCGCATCGTCGTCATCCCACGCAGCAAAGGCCGCGGGATCGAGTGCCCGCAGGACCCGTTCGGCCGTTGCCGGAATCGCCAGCGGCACGATTGTCGCTCCGCGCGCCGACATGATCGCATCGCGAATTGCGGTCCACACCGAAATCGACAAGAGCAGCGGCGGCTCCCCCGAGGCCTTGGTGCCGCGAATGTTCTTGGTATTGCTCTCGTTGAAGATCAGATCGGCGTTGAAGATCCGCGGCGTGTCGTGCACGCAGGGAATCTTGTACGTGCTCGGCCCGTGCGAAGTCAGTTTGCCGTTGTTGTCGTACACCAAGTTTTCCGTCGTGAGCCAACCCATCCCCTGAACGAACCCGCCCATCACCTGCCCCATATCGAGCGCGTGATTCACAGGTCGGCCAAGATCCATGAGGATGTCGACGCGCCTCACCTTGACCTCACCGCTGTGTGGATCGAGTTCAACCTCACTCGCAGCGACCCCCTGCGTGAAATAGAGAAATGCCTTGCCTCTTCCCTTCACTTTGTCATAGCCGAGGTCTGGCGTGGAGTAATACCCATAGTCGCTCAGCGAGATTCGATTGCGGTAGGCCTCGCGGATCAATTGCGCGAATTCGATCGTGAAGACGCCGCCTGATCGATCGGTCACAGTCACCTTCGAATCTGCGAACGCCACGCGCGCCTCATCCGTTCCGCGGGGGTCAACACCATCGCCCACCACGATCTCTGGCATTGTTCC
>SIAB01000091.1 GCA_009692015.1 Phycisphaerales bacterium | reverse complement strand
GAACCTTCACATCGTTTGCATACAACGACGATGCGTGTGCGTGCGGGACTGGTTGCGGAACCGCGTTGTATTCAAGCCGACTCGACGGAGTGAATACGAATCAGCCTCTCACCCAAGAGTTGGTTGCTGGAACGACCTACCGAGTTCTCATTGGTGGCTATGGCACGGCAACCCTTCCCACTAGTGGAGACCTCGTAATCGACGGTCCACCACAATCGCAGCCCTGCCCAGGTGATTATGACCTGAGCGGCAACCGCGACGGTGCTGACTTGGCGACCCTGCTCTCAGCATGGGCGACGCCAGTAGGTGACATCGACGGCGATGGTGATACAAGCGGAAGCGATCTCGCCACGCTGCTCAGCGGTTGGGGAGCCTGCCCATAAGGCGAGTTTCAAACCAGTTTGATTGGCTCACAACCCCCTCGACCGATCGGTCGGGGGGGTTTTCTTTTAGGTGATCACAAACTTGCAGGCGGCGATGACTAGCACGACTCCGAGTGCTCGCCGTAGCCAGAGTTGTGATGCACTCTTGATGCTCCAGTGCGCGCCGATGGTGCCGCCGACGATTGCGGAAATCGCTGCCCACCAAAGCCATGGTTCTATGGTGAACCCGATCGAGAGAAGGCCCGCGAGTCCTGCGAGAGAATTCAAAAGGATGAATGGCGCAGATACCGCTGCCGCCTCGCGGGGGGTCGCCCAACGACAGAGGATGATCAGTGGGGTGAGCAGGATTCCGCCTCCGACGCCGACGAGTCCAGAGAGCAGGCCGATGATGGCTCCCGAGGTCGCCGCAATGGGAATCGAGAGCGGACGAATGGCGACTTCACGCACAGGTGCGAACATTCGTAGTGCCGCGATGACAAGCGACGCAGCAACAAGTCGCTTGAATGTCGGCTCGTTGATCGCGTGTGATCCCGCGAGATATGCACATGGAATCGATGTGACGAGAAAGGGCCAGAGCAGGGTCCATCGAAAGTGACCTGCGCGCACGAATGCGATTGTTGCCAGCGTCGCAACGAACACATTCAGGATGAGCGCCGAGGGTCGCATCACGGCCGCGCTGATGCCCAGCACTGCCATCACCGCGAGATATCCCGACGCACCGCCGTGACCGACGCTCGCGTAGAGGGCGGCCATCACAGCGATAAGACCGATGAGGAGTCCTACTTCGATGCCGGTCACTGCGCGACTCGTTCGACTGAGACGATCAGCGACTTTGATGTTGGAGTGTGGCTCAACTCAGCGACACTTTCGATGGGAACAAGCACGTTGGTCTCAGGAAAGTAACTCGCCAGGCATCCCCGTGGAATCTCGTACGCAACGATGCGAAAGTTCTTCGCACGGCGCTGGATGCCAAGATGGTGGCTCACGATGTCGACGGCGTCACCAGCCGCCAACTTGTGCGCGAGGATGTCATCGGCGTTCATGAGCACGATGCGGCGTCCCCCATGGATGCCTCGGTAGCGATCGTTGAGTGAATAAATGGAGGTGTTGAACTGATCGTGCGAACGAATGGTGGTGAGCAAGAAACGATTTTCGCCAACATTCAGGTTGGGGATCGCGTGCACTGTGAACTGCGCCCGTTCGCTCGGCGTGCGAAACTCTCTGCGGTCGCGCACAGGGTGCGGCAACTCGAAACCGTTTGGTTGTCGAATGCGGGCGTTCAGATTCTCGAATCCGGGGATGACACGCGCGATTCGGTCGCGAATGGTGTCGTAGTTCGCCGCGAAGTGCGACCAGTCGCTGCTCAGAGTTGCACGCGCCAACGCTGCGACGATGGCTGGCTCACTCATCAAATGCGGCGATGCTGGATCGAGTCGGCCCTGCGAGGCATGGACAACTCCCATTGAGTTCTCGACGCACACAAACTGCGCGCCGCTTTGCTGCATGTCGCGCTCGGTGCGACCCAGACATGGCAGAATGATCGCCTCGGCGCCCGTGATCAGATGCGACCGATTCAGCTTGGTCGACACTTGCACCGTCAACTCGCACTGCTGCAGCGCGCTGGCGGTGTACGAAGTGTCAGGGGCGGCGCTCAGAAAGTTTCCGCCAAGGGCGAAGAAAACTTTGACCTTACCTGCGTGCATCGCCTCGATCGCTTCGACAGTGTTGTATCCAGCGGCGCTAGGAGGAGTGAACTGAAACTCTGCCCCAAGACTGCGAAGAAACTCGGGCGAGGGACGTTCCCATATTCCCATTGTTCGATCACCCTGCACATTGCTGTGCCCGCGCACTGGACATGCTCCGGCGCCAGGGCGTCCAAAGTGCCCGCCGAGCAGCAACAGATTGATGATCTCTTGAATGTTGGCAACGGCATTCTGATGTTGAGTCAGACCCATCGCCCAGCAACAAATCATTGCCCTGCTTCGCGCGATCACCGCGGCGACTCTGCGAATGTCAGACTCTGCGATTCCCGAAGACTGGACGATTGCATCCCATGATTCGCTGCGTAGGTCGCGGTCGAGTGCGGCGAACCCCGCGGTGTGGGCGGCGATGAATTCGCGGTCCACTGCGCTGGGGTGATTCTCAACGATGACTTTTTGGATGCCCTTGAGCAGTGCGACATCACCGTTGATCTTCACCGGCAGATGGTGCGTCGCCAATGGCGTGCCAGCGCCGAAGATTCCACTCAGTTCTTGCGGGTCACGAAAACGTTTGAGCCCCGCCTCTGCAAGCGGATTGATGCTGATGATCTGGCACCCTCGCCGGGCCGCATCTTGCAGTGTGCGCAGCATGCGCGGATGGTTCGTGCCTGGATTCTGCCCGATCACGACGAGGCAGTCGGCAGCGTCAAAGTCGCGCAGTGAGACCGTTCCTTTGGCGCTGCCAATGGTTTGGGACATCGCGTACCCGCTTGATTCGTGGCACATATTCGAGCAGTCGGGCAGATTGTTTGTGCCGAGCAGCCGCACGAAGAGTTGATAGATGAAGGCGGCTTCGTTGCTAGTGCGCCCCGACGTGTAGAAGACCGCCTCGCTGGCCGAAGCGAGGCTCTTCAATCTGTTCCCAATTTTTTCAAAGGCGGTCTGCCAGGCAATCGGCGCGTAGTGTGAGGCGCCCGCCGCGAGATACATGGGATGGGTGAGTCGGCCTTGTTGTCCGAGCCACAAGTCTGTCTGACGCGAGAGTTCATCAACCGAGTGGGCGGCAAACAGTTCGGGGGTCATTCGCGCGCGGGTGGCCTCTTCGGCGACAGCCTTCGCACCGTTCTCGCAGAACTCGGCCACGCTGCGCCGATCATCAGGATCGGGCCACGCGCATCCGGGGCAGTCGAATCCTGTGGCTTGATTGACATCGAGCAGCGCCGAGACCGCGCGCGCAACTCCCATCTGCTGCACCGAGGCGGTGAGTGCGACTCGAACTGCGGCGAGACCCCCGGCCGACTCTGCTGGTGCGCTCACCTGTAGGTGCGCGTCGAGCACTTGCGGTGGCAGATACTCGGGCTTGCGCAGATGCGTCATCGCGAGTTCACACGCCACTCGCCGTTATAGATGTTGAAGCGGCCGTCGCGCACGAATCCGATGAGTGTCAGATCGAATCGTTTGGCGAGTTCGACGGCGAGGCTCGAGGGTGCACCCACCGCGACAATCATCGGAATGCCCGCAACAAGCGCCTTCTGAACGAGTTCAAAGCTCGCGCGACCACTCAGAAAGAGGAGGCGGCTTGCGAGCGGAGTCATCCCGGCCATGAATTGCCACCCGAGCAACTTGTCGACGGCGTTGTGGCGTCCAACATCTTCGCGCACGGCAAGAAGTTCGCCGTCGCTACTGAAGAGTGCCGCGCCGTGCAATCCACCGGTCTGCTCGAAGACGGCCTGATGCGCGCGCACTTTCTCTTGCAGTGTGTGAATCTCGGCGGCCGCAATCTTAAATCCATCGCGAGTGATCGGTTGCAATCCTGGCACCTCGAGTGCGTCGAGCGAAGCCTTGCCGCATACTCCGCAACTCGACGTTGAATAGAAGTGGCGCTCGACGGCTGGCCAAAGAACGACCGCGTGATCGCGCACCCGAACCTCGACGGTGTTCGATCCATCATGTGCGCCGGTTCCTTGACCACACCCAACGATCTCGATGATGTCAGCGGGCGATCGCAGGATTCCCTCGGTGAACAGAAACCCCGCCGCGAGTTCTGCGTCGAAGCCAGGCGTGCGCATCGTGATCGAGATGCTCTTGATCTGGCGCCTTGCGCCGACCAGGGCATCGATGCGAATCTCTAGGGGCTCTTCGATTGCGAGGCAATCACTCCTGATGGTCGATGCTGCGCCGGCGACGCGGATGACTGGAGCGTGAATACTTTGGGCCGGTCGATCAATGGCCGGCCTCGCACTCATGTTGTGCTCATCCGCGGAGCGTCGCGTTCTTGCAAGAGTTGCGCGGCGATGCTCACGGCGATCTCAGCGGGCGAGTTAGATCCGATGGCAAGACCGACTGGGCAGCGGATCGCCGCGACGATCGACTCTGCGAATCCTTCTTTCAAGAGCGTGGTTCGCAGGGTGCGTGCCTTGGGCTCGCTGCCGATGACGCCCACAAATGCCGCGTCACCGCGCCGAAGAATCTCTCGAACAATCGGAAGATCAGTGGCATGCCCCTGTGAGATACAGAGATAAAAAGTGTCAGGGGCGAACGTGGCAACGATGTCGGGTGGGTTCAGCGCGCACACCTTTCGCAGGTTTGGGCACTCTTCGATGCGGGCGATCCACTCTTGGCGCGGATCGACACACGTCAGACTGCACGCGAATGTGCTCAGCAACGCGACCGTTGCTTGGGCGACATGACCAGCGCCAAAGACTGCGATCTTCCAGCGGATGGGAGCGGTGATTTCGTAGAAGAGTGTCGCGGCGCCACCGCACACCATATTCAGATCGCGCAGCAGTTCGTAGCGCACGAGTTCTGGAGGTGTCGCCCGCGCGGCGCGGGCCGCGGCGCTTTCGCGCGCGAGCATTTCTTGCGCGTGCACGATCGCCCGTGCTTCGAGTCGTCCTCCGCCGACCGTTCCCCAGCAGAGTCCTGTTTCGGTGACGATCGCTTTCGCTCCAATGTCTTGAGGAACGTGCCCCTCAGGCTCGACAAGTGTGATAGTCACGAACATGACGCCGCGTTCTGCAAGCGCCGTGGCATGTTGCAGGAATTCACGCATCGTTTGCCTCCCAGGCGGCGAATGACGCGGGAGACAACGCGCGCAAGATGCGCTCAGCAGTTGCTGGGATCGCGAGTTCCACCAGCTGATCGCCGCGCGCCGCCATGATCGCGTCGCGAATGGCGGTCCACACAGAAATCGACAGCAGCAGCGGCGGTTCGCCAGATGATTTAGATCCGCGAATATTCTTCGTGTTGCTCTCGTTGAAGATCAGATCGGCGTTGAAGATCCGCGGCGTGTCGTGCACGCTGGGAATCTTGTACGTGCTCGGCCCGTGCGAAGTCAGTTTGCCGTTGTTGTCGTACACCAAGTTTTCCGTCGTAAGCCAGCCCATCCCCTGAATGAATGCGCCCATCACCTGCCCCTTGTCGAGCGCGTCGTTGATTGGTCGGCCGAGGTCCATGAGGATGTCGACCCGCTTCACCTTGACCTCGCCTGTATCTGCGTCAATCTCAACCTCACTCGCCGCGACCCCCTGCGTGAAATAGAGAAATGCCTTGCCTCTTCCCTTCACTTTGTCATAGCCGAGGTCTGGCGTGGAGTAATACCCATAGTCGCTCAGCGAGATTCGATTGCGGTAAGCCTCGCGGATCAATTGCGCGAATTCGATCGTGAAGACGCCGCCTGATCGATCGGTCACAGTCACCTTCGAATCTGCGAACGCCACGCGCGCCTCATCCGTTCCGCGGGGGTCAACACCATCGCCCACCACGATCTCTGGCATTGTTCC
>SIAB01000011.1 GCA_009692015.1 Phycisphaerales bacterium | reverse complement strand
TTCTTGATCGGAACATTGTCGGTGTGTCCAACAACCACCACTTCGAATGAACTCGCCTCGGCCGAATTCAGGATCGTTGCAAGTTGGTCGAGAACAGAGAGGGCGTTCTGCTTGAGTCCGACCGAGCCGGGATCGAAGGTGAAGTCCGCCGCGAAGCGGATCATTCCACGGCGTTCGTCAAACTGCAAGACATCTGGATACTGCGCTGCGAGCGCGGCAAGCGCGGCATTGACTTCGGCTGGCAGCGGTCCGCCATTCATGTTGCCGATCTTCGCCAGCAGCGCTTCGTAGTCGGCAAGAAGTTTGTCGACATCTACATTTTGCCCCTTTCGAAGCGCTTCGAGGCTCGAAAGGTCGCCTGCGGCCTGCGCCAGTTGCGATCTCAATTGCGACTCATTCGCGCGCGTGGTTTCGAGATCGCCCTGCGTTCTCAACAACTGCTGCTGTTGTGAGCGATAGGCAAGTTCGAGGTCGTTGTACTTTTCTTGAGGGACGCATCCAACCGCCGCGAGCGCGAGACACCCCGCAAGCGCGCCGAGGTGCGTGGCTGATGTGGTCCGAGTGAATGTTGTGCGAAACTTCGCTTCCAATGCGTTCATAGAGAACCTCCGTGTTGGTGGGGATTGTAACGCGAAAGCTTGTACTCACAAGACCGGCGCCGCATGATTCCTCTCTTTTCGGATAATCTGTATCGGTGCTCAGCAAAGACAAGCATGAAGGCGACGGCGCGTCGCTGCGAATAGCGGCAGGGGCTTACCCGATCGCAGCTTTGCAGTTCGTCCAGAACGGATTTGGTCGCGCTTCCGAGGCGGGCCTCGTCGAAACGAGCCAACTCTCGATCGACGAACGGCATATCAGCGGGCAGCAGCTCTGCTTCGGGCTGCTCGAGTACGCGATCGAACAGTACGGGCTCATGGCGCCGGTGGTGCTGCACCGCTGGAATGTGCAGCGAACCGACGATTTCGGGCGCATCGTCTTCGCGCTCATTGAATTGGGGGTGTTGCGGAAGTCTCCCACCGATTCAATCGATGATTTTCGGTCGGTGTTCGACTTTGATGAGGTGTTTTCACCCCAGAGGCTGCGAAAGCAAGTCCTTGGAACCAATGGCTGACCGATGAGTCCAGAGTCCCCAAAGCAATCAGAGAATCCCCGCGCGGGCGATTCCCAGGCAGAGGACCGCTTCCTGAGCGAGGGACCAGACTTCGCCCGCATTCATGTTTGGCAGGTTCAGGCTGTTCGCGATGTCTTCGTGGTGGGGGTGATCATCGGAGTGATCTGGGCGGGGTATGCGCTGCGGTTTGTGACCGTGCCGCTCCTCTTGGCCTTCGCTCTGGCCTACCTCGTCGAACCGCTGGTGCGCTGGGTCTGCCGCGTTCTGCGACTCTCGCGGTCGCTCGCGGTCAGTTTCATCCTGGCCACCTTTGGAGTTGGCGTTGTTGCGATGGGATTGATCTTCATTCCCACCATCGTCCGCCAGACCTCCGAAGTGGTCACAAGTGTGCGATCCGGTCAGTTCGACGGTTGGATCGATCAGCTCGAAGCGGTCATTCCCGAGAACTATCAGGCGGATGTTGAGCGCGCGCGAAAGTTTCTGGGGATCGAAACGGTGGAACCGAAGGCGCACACACCCGAGATCACCGGTCCTCTGCCAGTACCAGAGCCCACGGTCAAAGTTGCCGCTGGTTCGATGATTGAACCATCCATCGTTTCGTCGTTGATGAGCCCGACTGCGCAGTCCGCGCTCTGGAAACTCCTTGATTTGTCTGGGGTCGTCTTCGCTGCGGTCCTGATTCCATTCTATTTCTGGTTCTTCAGTGTCGGATTCCCGTCGGCGGTCCAGTTTCTTGGAGAGCTCGTTCCTGCAACTCATCAGCCGAAGATCTTTCGCCTCGCCCGCGAGATGGATCGGGCCGTCGCAGGATTTGTGCGCGGAAGAATTCTGATTGCCGCTGCGATGGGTGTGATGTTCGCCGGTGGTTGGATCATCAACGGCGTGCCCTACGCCCTGACTCTTGGACTGCTCGCCGGGTTTCTGTCCATCGTTCCCTATCTGGGTGCTGCGATCGTCCTGCCAGCAGTTGGGCTCCTTGCCGCTTCGCAGCTGTCAATCGATGAATCGCATCGGCTGGCCTGGTATTGGATCGTCGGTGGGCCGCCACTCGTCTTCGTGATCGTGCAGTCGATTGAGGGCTATCTGCTCACGCCGATCTTTGCGGGTCGCGCCACGAATCTCGGGCCCGTCTCGATCTTTGTGGCGGTGCTTGCTGGTGCAAGTGTCGCTGGTCTCTACGGAATGCTGCTGGCGATTCCGGTCGCTGCCTGCACAAAGATCCTGATGAAGGAGACGGTCATGCCCGCGATCCGAAATTGGGCTGCCGGCCGTTCTTCCGATCCGCTGCCCATGGGGCGACGATGAGCCCAACTGTTCTCAGCGCCGTGGTCGCTGCTTGAAGCGACTCTTGGCTGCTTCGGCCTTACCCGCTGCCATGTCTGGGATTCCACCGCCTCGACCGCCTGTGGCCATCTCGCGCATTGCGTTCATCTTGCCTGCCATCCCCGCGCCGGTCATCTGTTTCATCATCTTCTGCATCATCTCGAATTGCTTTGTAAGCCGCCCGACTTCTGTGGCGTTGGTGCCGCTCCCTGCTGCGATGCGTTTGACGCGGCTGCGATCGATGAGCGTGGGGGCTTTGCGTTCCTTCTTGGTCATGGAACGAATCATGCCCTCGATGCGGTCAAATTGAGTGTCATCGAAATTGACATCCTTGACCATCGAGCCGACCCCGGGCAGAAGACCGAGCAATTGCTTGAGCGGACCCATGCGGCGGAGTGACCGCAGTTGTCCGAGGAAATCGTCCATGTCCATCTGCCCGCGCGTCATCTTTTCGGCGAGCGCTGCGGTTTCCTTCTCGTCAACCTGACCTTGGACTTTCTCGACCAGTGAGACGACATCACCCATCCCCAAAATGCGACCGGCCATTCTTTGCGGATCGAACTCGTCGATGCCATCCCAATTCTCACTCACCCCAACGAACTTCACGGGAGCGCCCGTCACGCGCCGAACACTGAGGGCCGCGCCGCCACGGGTGTCGGAATCCAACTTGGTGAGGATGACCCCGTCGATGTTCAGTCGCGCGTGAAATGCCTTGGCGCTGTTGACGGCATCCTGACCAGTCATGGCATCGACCACCAGCAGAATCTCGTGCGACTCAATGGCGCTGTCGATCGCTGCCAACTCGCCCATCAGCGCATCGTCGATGTGCAGTCGTCCTGCGGTATCGACGATGAGTACATCGAATCGTTCGGTCCGCGCTTTCGCCAGCGCGCGCTGTGCAACCCCGACTGCGTTGCCGACCGCGGCGCCATGTTCGCGGCATTGATCTGGTTCACCATGGAAGGCGATCCGGCTGCCAGCGGATGCCGATGCCGCACCGGCGATGACCACGCGCAATTGTTCGACGGCAGCAGGGCGCTGAAGATCACAGGCCGCAACCAGAACGCTCTTGCCGCGTTTGCCGATCCAAGCTGCCAGTTTGCCGCAGGTTGTGGTCTTTCCAGCCCCCTGAAGTCCGCACAACATGAGCACGGTCGGACCCGGCTCGACAAACGAGAGCCGCGCTGCGGTTGATCCCATCAGAGCCACGAGACGACGATGCACGATGCCGATCATCTGCTCTTCTGGGCGCAAACTTTGCAAGACCTCGCTGCCAAGTGCCTCGGCGAGCACTTCGGCGCAGAACGCCTTCACGATTTCGCCATTGACATCGGCTTCGAGCAGAGCGGTCTCGATCGCAGCCATTGCCTCGCGCACATTGGATTCTGAGATGCGACCGCGACCGGTGAGGGATCGCATCGCGCTCGAGAGCTTGTCGGTGAGTGAATCGAACATTGAATCCGCGATCCTAGCGCAGTGCTCAGGTGTCGCGCGGCAAGCGGACGCCTGATCGCTTGCGACCAAGCCAGGCATGCAGTGCATCGGCGGTCCAGGCGTTGACGCAGTGATCTGGAATGAGTCCACCGCGCCGCGCGGTTGTGATCCCATACTGCAGATTGTCAGCATCTTCTGCGGAGTGGATATCGCAGTCGATGGCAATCAAGCAACCAAACGAAAGGGCGGCCCGCACATGGCTATCGCGCAGATCGAGCCGCGACCAGTGGCAGTTGATTTCGAGCGCGGTTTGGCACTGCGCCGCTGCGGTGCAGATTGCCTGCATGTCGGGAGCGAGTCCCTCGCGCCCGAGGATGATTCGGCCCGTGGGGTGACCGAGGATGTGGACGAGTGGATGGCGAATCGCAGCGAGAAGCCGGGTGGTGGCCGCTTCGGGAGACTGCTTGAGCGCGGTGTGCGGACTCGCCACCACAATGTCGAGAGCGGCAAGGGTCGCGTCGTCATAGTCGAGGCGACCATCCGCGAGGATGTCGACCTCGCTCCCTGCAAGAATTCTGATGCCGCCGACTTGTACTTCCGCTTCACGGATCGCCTCGATGTGACGCAGCAGCCGTTCGACGGAAAGTCCGTTGGCTTGCGCGCTGGCCTTGCTGTGATCCGTCACAGCGATGGTGTGAAATCCCCGCGACTTCGCCAGTTCTGCAAGTTCGCGGATGGACATCACGCCGTCGCTCGCCGTGGTGTGAGCGTGCAACTCGGCGCGGATGTCAGCAAGCGAAATCAGTCGCGGCACAGCCTGTGTGAAGTCACTGGTGTAAGTCTCGCGAAGTTCGGGCGGCCAGCAGGGCAGGTCGAGCGCGGCGTAGATCGACTCTTCGGTGGTGGCGGCCACGAGGGGAAGCTCTTTGCCCTCGGGCCATCCTCTGGGATTTCGAAAGAGACCATACTCATTGAGGCGCATCTCGCGCTCGATCGCCCGCTCACGCAGAAAAATATTGTGATCTTTGCTTCCGGTGAAATAAAGCAGCGTGGCGCCGAAGACCGCTTCGGTCACGATTCGCAAATCCACTTGGATGCCGCTGGCAAGTTGCACGGCGCACTTGGTGTCGCCCTGCGCGAGCACTTTGGCGATGTTCGGTCCATTCAAGAACGCAGCCCGCGCCGCGGTGGGATCGGTGGTGGCGACGATCAGGTCGAGATCCCCAACGGTCTCACGACCGCGCCGCGCGCTTCCCGCAAAGGCCACGCGAATTGAACCGTTGGCATCGGCCAATCGCTTGAGGATGGACTGCGCCAGGGGGATCGCCTCGCCGAGTCGATAGCGGGTTGGTCCGGCGGCTGCGGATTCTCGAGCAACCACCGCCTCGCGCAGGTTCGCAATGGTCTTGCCGCCCATCCGCGGAATCGAGGCCAGCGCACCAGAGTCGATCGCTGACTTGAGCTCGGCGAGACTGGTGACCTTGGCCTCATCCCACAAGAGTTTCACAGTCTTTGGACCCAGACCCGCGAGCGTCAGCAGCAGGGGCAATCCCGCTGGAATCTGGGCGCGCAGCGACTCGAGTTCGGCGACGCGACCCGTGGTTTCGAGCTCAACGATCTTGGCCGCGGTGCTTTCTCCTATCCCCTCGATTTCGCGCAGTTGCTTGGGAGTCTCGCGTGCCAGCTTGCCAAGATCAGACGACTCGTCTTCGCATACCCGCGCCGCCTTGCGATAGGCGTTGACCTTGAAGGCATTTGCGCCGGTGATTTCAAGAAGGTCAGCGATCGCGGCGAAGGCAAGGGCACACTCTTGATTTGTAGCCACGGGTCCTCCTTGGGAACGGGAAAAAAGCAGCGCGGCCAGCAGGACTCGAACCTGCAACCCCGAGCTTCGTAGGCTCGTGCTCTATCCAGTTGAGCTATGGCCGCGAGATTTCGGATCATAGCAATGCCAACAAAGCAGTGGGATCACTCTGCTTGATCAGTGGAATCCGCCGCCGCCGCAGTGGTCACAACTGCCGTGCGCCCAACAGATGCCTTGGCAGAATCGAGCAAGAAACCTGCCATCGCCGAGAGCAGAAGCGTTCCCACGCCGCAGACGATCGCCGCGAGCTGTGGCCAGCGACTTCCTGTGGTCTTCACTTCCTCGCTGCGGGCGCTTGGCGGCGAAACCAATGGGACAATCGCCAGCCGCAGGTAGTAGAGGGCGCTGATCGCACTGTTGAGGACCGCCGCGAGCACGAGTCCAAATTGATTGGCCTCGAACGCAGCGATGAAGAGATAAACCTTGCCGAAGAATCCGATGAATGGAGGCATTCCGACCAGTGAAGCAGCCGAGAGTGCCAGCATCCATGCCATGACGGGATGACGAACGCGCAGACCCGCGAGGTCGTCGAAGGAATTCAATTCTTCCCCGCGGCGCTCGAGGGCACAGAGCGCGGCAAACGATGCTGTGGTCATCACGCCATACGCCAGAAGATAAAAGTAGATCGCTTCGATGCCAGCGGTTGCGCCGGCGATCAAACCCAGAATCAGATACCCAGAGTGGGCAATCGAGCTGTAGGCGAGCATCCGCTTGATCGATGTCTGCAGGAGTGCTCCGAGATTTCCAAGAGTCATGGTGAGCACGGCAATCATCCACAGGATCGCAGCGAGCGGCGTCGGCAATCCCCCGTATGCAATCCGAACGCCATCCGAATCGATCAGCGAGTGACCCGCCCATCCAACGCAGCTCAGAATCAAGACAAGCGCAGTGAATCCGGCGACCTTGGGAACGAAGGAGAGGAAGGCCGTGACATGGGTGGGCGCCCCCTCATAGACATCCGGGGCATAGAAGTGCATCGGGACTGCGGTGATTTTGAAGCAGAGCCCCAGAAGAATGAGCGCCAATCCGATCATGGCCAGCGTGTCGATCCCACTCCCCGCAGCCTGAAGTGCAAGAGATTCGCGGATCGCCAAGAATTCGAGCGAGCCGGTCGAACCATACAGAAGCGCGAAGCCATAGAGAAACACGGCGGTGCTCATCGCCCCGAGAAAGAAGTATTTGACGGCTGCCTCGCTGGTGCGTGCGCCCGAGCCACCGACCGCCACCATGATGTATGTGGGAAGCGAAACCAGTTCGATCGCCAGGAAGAGCCAGATCAAGTCATTGGCATTGCAGAGCAACATCGCGCCCATCAGACTCAGCAAGAAGAATGCGTAGTACTCGCCCTGCACCACCCGATGCGCATCGAATGCCAGTCGTCCACGGGCCACAGCCCGCTCCATCCGCCGATCGACCGCGCCAACCGAAAGCAGCACCAGCCAGACGCCGATTCCTGCGAGGAGGGGCTTCACGAATCGACCAAGCATTGGCAGAATCAATTGCGCCGCGTGGGCGTTCTCATTCGTCCAAGTGAGCCCGACCGCTCCAATCGAAGCGATCAGTGCCGCGCAGGTGACAAAGGGAAGTGAGGAGCGAACCCCGTGGTTCTTGGAGAGTCCCATGATGGCGACCACCACGGCGCCTACAAAGAGAATCATCTCCGGCACGAGCAGAATGAGCCGAGGTGACATCGCTTCAATCATGGATCGCTTCGTCCTGCGCGCGCGCGTTCGCATTGTCGGTCAACTGGGTCGTTCCCGATTGCTTCATGTGCTTCTCGATCTCTGCGGGGTAGTGCGCCAACATCCGTTTGGCGCAGGGGGCAATCGCGTCGAGCATCGGTTTGGGCTGAAAACCAAGCCAAATGCAGGCGACCGCGAGGGGCGTGAGGACCGCAATTTCGCGGAAGCAGAGATCGCGCGGCAGGGAAGCATGGTGTGCTCCATGACCCGCACCGACCGCGCTGGTCGCTGGTTCGCGAAGCGGTCCCCACACAATTTTCCCAAGGAGAATGAGCAGATACATCGCAGCGAAGATGAGACCGAGTCCCGCGACGACTGCGTACCACGGTCCTAGCACGCCGTAATAGCCCGACTGACCATCGTGCTCGGCGATGAATGTGCCGCCGAGGCAGAGGAACTCACCGATGAATCCGTTGAGCCCGGGAAGCCCAATGCTCGCGAGCGTGAAGAGCACCATGAACGATGCCCAAATCGGCATTCGTTTGGCAAGCCCACCGAGCACATCCGTGTCCTTGGTGTGATATCGCTCGTAGAACATTCCGATACAGAAGAACAGCGCGCCGGTCGAAAGACCGTGGTTCACCATATAAAACACAGCGCCCTCGGCGCCCATGGGATTGAGCGCAAAGAGTCCGAGCATGCAGAGTCCCAGGTGGGCCACGGATGAATAGGCAACCAGCCGCTTGGCGTCCGTTTGGACCCAGCAAATCAGGGATGCATAGATGATCGCGATGATCGCCAGCACCGCGACCACGCTCATCAGTTCAGCACCACCCGCTGGCGCCATCGGCAGCGCGAATCGATAGTTGCCATAGGTTCCAAGTTTGAGCATCGCCGAGGCGAGGATCACAGAGCCGGCGGTCGGTGCCTGATCGTGCGCCAGTGGCAGCCAAGTATGCAGTGGGAAGAGGGGAACCTTCACTGCGAATCCGACCATCAAGGCCGCGAAGAGCCAGTACTGATTCGAACTGGGAAGCCGAACCGAGGTGGCGATGAGTGCGTCGATATCAAAGTTCCACGCGCCCGAGGCGAGTCGAAGTTCCCAGGCGACATACAGAAGTGCCGCGAGCATGAACATCGATCCCAGAAAGGTGTAGAGGAACATCTTCAGCGCCGCGACGCGCCGTTCTGTGCCGCCGTAGATGGCGATGATCAGCGTCATCGGAACGAGTGTGAACTCGTAACCGACATAGAAGAGGATCGCATCGCGCGCGGCGAAGGCAAGAATGATCGACGCTCCTAGGACGAGGAACCAGCCGTAGTACTCCTTGGTTCGTTCGGTGATGGCGCTGAAGGATCCAATGATGCACAGTGGCATCAGGAAAGCCGTTAGCAGAGCAAGGAGCAAGGAGACCGTGTCGAATCCCACCGAGAAGGTGATCCCGGCGTGCTCAATCCAGGCAGGTCCGACCGCCATCGGAAAATGCTCCGCGCTTTTCCAAGCCGGAAAATTCCAGGCGAAGATCGCGAGCGCCAGAAGCGAGACCAATGTGCCCACCAGTGCGGTCCAACGGGCGCTCTTGGTCGGTCCGATCGCCACCGCCAGCGCCGCTGCAATGGGGAAGAGGATGCTGATCCAGATCATGCTCATCTCAATTGAATCCTCGCAGCCAGATCCAGGTCACCCATGCGAGCACGAGCGTGATGCCACCGGCCATCGTGACCGCATAGCCCTGCAGCGCGCCGCCGTACAGCGGTCGAAAGACGCGCGCGAGTCCCATGGGAATCTTGGCAAGTCCATCCACCAACACGCCATCGAGAAAGTGACGATCGCCGAAGTTCAGGATTTGACCGCTGATCCACAGCGGAAGCTGGAAGCAGGCGTGGTAGATCTCGTCGACATACCACTTGTTTTCCATGCAGATTGGCAGCCATCGAATCCACCAGCGGCTCAGCAGCGCGCGGCGCAATTGGTCGGCCGCGCTGCGACTTCGCAAGTGGAAGAACCAAGCAACCAGAATCCCGCCGATTGCAGCACTGGATCCCACAACGGTGAGACCCGTGTGTGCATCCATGCCCAGGACGGTCGGCTGATGTGCGTCATGCTCGAGATGCGGGTCATGCGAATTCGCGGCGAGTCCAGCACCTTGATATGCGCTCGACCCGGCAATCATCTGCTGCGCCCAGTTTGTTTCGTGGGCAAACACATGGTTGTAGGCCGGCAGGCCAACCGCCAGCGCGCCGACCGCCAGAATCAGGAGTACACCCTTGATGGCCCAGCGCGGAGCATGTGGCTGAAATGCTCCGTGACTCGCTTTTGAGGCGGGCGCGTGCGTCGGTTCGTCATGCTCGTCATGCTGCCCTTCGGATCCCGGTTCGAAATGAACAGGGCCCGCGCAGACGCGAAACCAGACCCGAAAGGTGTAGTAGGCGGTGAGCGCCGCGGTGAAGAGTCCCATCCATCCCAGGAATCGAAAGTCCGCGCGCTCGCTGGTGAGGGCTTGCAGCAGAATTGCATCCTTTGAGAAGAAGGCTGCGGTGTAGGGGAATGCAGAGAGCCAAACACATCCCACAAACATGGTCCAGGAGACGATGCGCCATCCTGGAATATGCCGAAGCCCGCTCAACTTGCGCAGATCAAGCTGCCCCGCAAATCCATGCATCACCGCGCCGGCGGTGAGGAAGAGCAAGGCCTTGAAGAAGGCGTGGGTGAGGGTGTGGTAGCAGGCGCCAAATGTCGTGCCGACGCCGAGTCCCAGAAACATATAGCCCAACTGTGAGATCGTTGAATAGGCAAAGACGCGCTTGATGTCGTATTGCGCCATCCCGATCGTTGCCGCGATGAGCGCGGTCGATCCGCCAACCCACGCGACGGTGGCGAGCGCCTCGGGATGCAGTTCAAAGAAGGGATAGAGCCGGGCGATCAGGTAGACGCCGGCGGTGACCATCGTTGCCGCGTGGATGAGCGCCGAAACCGGAGTGGGTCCCTCCATTGCGTCGGGGAGCCAGGTGAAAAGTGGAAGTTGCGCGCTCTTACCAAACGCGCCGAGCATCAACAGGAATGGAATCACCGAGAGATCCCAGTCGACCGAGCTCTGTCCGCCCTGGTTCATCGCCGCGAAGAGTTCGGAATACTGCAGTGTTCCATAGTTGGACCAGAGCATGAAGATTCCCAGCGCAAGCCCGAGATCGCCGATGCGATTCATGATGAACGCTTTCTTCGCGGCAGAGACAGCGCTCGGTCGGTCGTAGTTGTAGCCAATCAAGAGGTAGCTCGCCAGACCAACGCCCTCCCATCCGAGGTAGAGCATCACCAGATTGTCTGCGAGCACCAGCGCACTCATCGAGAAGAGAAAGACACTGATTCCAAAGAAGAATCGGGCGTATCCGTGACCGCAATCGCCTTCCATGTATTCGCTGGCATACACGGTGATGAGCGTGCCGAGCCCAGTCACAAAGAGCATCCAGAAGAGAGTCAGCGAATCGATGTACATAGCACAGTCGGCGGTGAATGACTGAAAGGATCCCTCGCCCCACGCGAATGTGATCCACTGAAAAATCGGAACCTCAACCGGACCGGTGGAGGCGAGGTAAGCCTTGACGATGATCAGAAACGAGGACGCCAGCGCGATGATCGTGATGATTGCCGGGGCCTTACCCTTCACCCGGAGTGCTGCGCAGAGCGCGCAGGCACAGGCCGAGAGCAGGGGAAGCAGCATCGCCAGCCCGACCCAGGCGAGTTCGGGTGCAATGACTGCCTGTGGGATGGAGCACTCTGGTGTCATGACTCTCCCAATTGCGACCACACTTCGGCACTGAGTGTTTCACGCCGCCGATAGAGCAGCACCACCAGCGCGAGGGCGAGCGCCGCTTCGGCCGCAGCGACGGTGAGAATGAAAATCACAAAGACCTGTCCCGAAACATCCATGTGCATGCGAGCGAATGCCACCATCGCCAGCGCCGCACCTTGGAACATGAGTTCGGTGCAGAGGAACATGATGATCATGTTGCGCCGACAGAGAAAACCGACCAAGCCAATTGTGAACAGCAGGGCGCTGATCATCAAAGCGACCGACAGCTGCGCGTTGGAGGCGATGGTAAAGCCGCTGGCGAGCGCATCGTTCACCGTGATGCTCCTGGCGTTGGGTCGTCCATGAGTTTGCTCAATCCGGCGATGGACCGCCGTTCATCTTCGGCCAGATCCGTCTGCTTGCGCGCCAGAACCACCGCGCCGAGCATCGCCATCAACAGAATCACGCCGGCGAGTTCGAGGCTGACTGGGAAGCGCGTCACCAAGGCGATTCCAACCCGCGTGGTGTTGTCCGGCAACAGCGATGGAGGCAGGGTGAGGTCGCTCGGCGATGCCTTCCCCGTCCGCTCGACTGAAACGATCGCCGAGTGATCCGCTTGCGGAGTAACGAAGAGACCATCCGGTCGTCGAACCATCGCCGTCACAGTGGAATCCGTTCGTCGGGCCTGCTCGAGAAGCAAACTTGGCATCAATGAGAGATCGCGCCAGCCCTGTCGCACCGAGCGCGCTTGTTCAAGCGCGGCAGTGCCGCTCGAATCGTGGACCGTGAAGACGCTGCCGCCAATGACCGCAATCAGCACGAATCCAGCCATGACCGCACTCGCCGGCTCTCTGGGAATTCGGTCATAGTCCACGGCGTCTTCAGATCCAATCTCGGCGGGCGACTGCTGGGCGAGCATCAGTACGAAGAGGTAGGTAATGAGGATCGCCCCCGCATAAACAATGATCAGCGCAAAGGCGATGAATTCAGCGGCGAGCAGCACGAAGATCGCGGCAGAACTCACCACCACCAGAACGAAGTAGAGCGCGCAGAAGACTGGTCGATGATGGGTAATCACCCGCACCGCCGAGGCGATCGAAACAATCCCGCAGAGCAGCACGATCCCCAGCGGCTGCAACTCGCCCGCGTTCGGTGCCACCGATCCGACAATTTCCACCAGAATCCAAGCGAGTCCCGCGAGTCCGAGCACGCTTGCGCCGACGCGCTTGCCGCGGCCGTGTGGCAGCAAGAGGAGCGCCACCCCTGCGGCGGCGACCGCACATGCGACATAAAAAAAGATGGGCACCATTTCGGCTTCGATTCTCTGCTCTCAAACGAATCCGATCACATCCGTGTGTCGGTGGAGCGTGGGAAGATAAGCGCGATTCGCACGGGCTGCAACGCCTCCGTGGCCTGCGTAGTATCGTCACCTGATGAGTCAGATTCGGCGGACACTTCCCAACACCATCACCTTGGGACGGCTCGTCTTGGCGGTGGTCTTCTTTGTGGTCATTTCTGGGATTTCGTGCCTGCCGGGTGAAGACCCCGATCGCGCGTGGTTGGCCGTTTGGATTTTTATCGTTGCCGCGGTTAGCGATGTGCTCGATGGCTATCTCGCGCGGCGCTGGAAGACAGTCTCGCCGCTCGGTCGCATCCTCGACCCAGTCGTGGACAAGGTGCTGGTGATCGGCGGGCTTGTCTTCCTTGCCGCTCCGCCGTTTTCGAGCGCCAGTGGCGTGCTGCCCTGGATGGTGGTGGTGGTGATCGGTCGCGAGCTTCTGGTCACCAGTGTGCGGGCCGTGATCGAAGCCGCGGGAACCCCCTTCGCAGCCGATTGGGGTGGCAAAGCCAAGATGCTCGTGCAGTGCGTCGCGGTACCAGTCTGTTTCGGAAACGCAGCGATCGAATCGCGGCGAACTTCCGAAGACTTCAACACCTTCGCAGCGGTGATGGTCTGGCTCATGGTCGTCGTCACAATCGCCAGCGCAATTCCGGTGCTCAACCGTGCCCTGCGTTTTTTCAAATGCAACATGGCGAGCGTGAGTCCGTGAGCGCTGGTCGTCGACTTCCGAGTGATCTTCCATTGGTCGAGTCTCTCGCCGTGACGGTCCTTGGACTTGGACTCCTGCGACCCGCGTCAGGATCATGGGGATCGCTCCCACCGGTCGGATTGGTGATCCTCATTATCTGCAGCGGCGCACCATGGTGGGTGCTCGAAGTTTCGCTCGCTCTGACTGTGCTCTTGGGCATCATCGCCTGCGTCAAATTTGGGGCCGCTGCCGAGAGGGCATTTGGTGCGAAAGATCCCTCTTCTGTTGTTGCCGACGAGACCGCAGGTTGTGCACTGACACTGCTCGCCGCGCCCTGGTGGATGATCGCAAACGGAGATGACGCTGCTCTCCTGCGCGGCGCAGTTGTGGCTGGCGTTGGATTCTTTTTCTTTCGACTCTTCGATGTCTGGAAGCCAGGATTCGTCGCCGACCTGCAGTCGAAACCACAGGGATGGGGAATCGTCTTGGACGATCTTGCGGCCGGGGCCTGGGCATGGCCACCGGTCATCCTCTCGTCCGCGGTTGCGCTGCGATACCTTCCTTGACTTGTCGGGAAATGCTGCGCTCTCAGAGCGGCCGCACGGTTCGCATATCGACGCGCGCTTCGAAGACAGTCCTGAGATTGCAGAGGTACCAGCGCCAACTCTCGGCATCTTCCGCCATCGCCATCAGTGATTCTGGATCTGAACCGACGGGTCCCATGCGCAGCACCACCTCGCTGCCCTGTTCGACGGATGGCTGAACGGTCCAGGCGATGCGCACGAACCGGTCGTCTCCGCGCGAAGGCCAGTTCCAAGCGATGTTTCCGCCCGCGTCGAATTCTTCGATGCCGATGGTGAGTTTTCGTTTGAACTTGCGATCCCATCCCAAGACGATCGATCCGCCGGCGCGCAGATCAACTTGGGCTGCGACAGAAAACCAACGAATCAGACCTACCTCGGTGGTGAGTGCTGCGAAAATCTCCTCTGGGTGCGCGGCAATCGTCTCGCGCAGGACCGTCCAAATACCTTGTTCGTCGCGAATGACCATTGGCTGGGTCGAGGAATACTAGGGACTACACGCGCTCGTGTTGGATCAGGTCTTCGTAGGTCTCGCGCGATCGAATCACCCGAAACGCCGCGCCATCCACCAGGACCTCGACCGGCAGGGGATGGCTGTTGTAACGACTTGCCATAGCCATGCCATAGGCACCGGCCGTGAAGACAGCCAAGAGATCTCCGCGCACCAGTGGTGGAAGCATTCGATCCTCGGCCAGAAAATCGCCTGTTTCGCAGAGTGGACCGACAACCTCGGTGCGCTGAAGCCCAGGCAAGATGAGTTCACGGGCGCGCCGAGATGGAACGAGGGAGGCATCGCATTCCACCGGCCAGACGAAGTGAAAGGCTCCATAATGACTGGGCCGCAGCAGCGTGTGCATGCCCGCATCGCAGATGGCGAAATTTCGATCACCGGATCTCTTCACATATTCCACGCGCGTCAACAAGATTCCGGCGTTGGCGGCGATGCTGCGACCGGGTTCGAGGATGATGCAGAGTCCCCGCGCGACGCGGTCCTGAAGAACTGGAACGATGGCGCGGGCATACTCCGCCGCAAGTGGAGACTGATCACTCTCATAATCGGCGCCGAAGCCGCCGCCGAGATCGAGGGTGTCAATCTCGAATCCCTGCGCTGCGAGATCGTCAATGAGCGCGAGCGCCTTGAGCACGCTCTCGAGATAGGGCGCGGTCGAATAGACCGGCGAGCCGATATGCAAGTGGATGCCGCGCAGCGCAACAAAGGGATCGTGACCAAAGGAGCGAAAAAAGGCCATGGCTCGTTCGAGATCGACGCCGAACTTGCTTTCTCGTTTGCCGGTGGTGGTGTAGCGATGCGTCTTGGGATCGACATCGGGGTTGATTCGCAGGGCCGCCCGGGTGCGAACGCCGCGGTCGCGGGCGATGCGGGCCAGATTCTCGAACTCCATCTCGCTCTCGACATTGAAGAGACCAATTTCTTGGTCGAGCGCGAATCGAATTTCTGCGTCGCTCTTGCCAACGCCGGCATAGACGAACTTCTTGGGATCGCCCCCCGCCTGCAGGGCGCGAAAGATTTCTCCGCCAGAAACCACATCCATTCCCGCTCCCAAACCGGTCAAGAGCCGCAGAATTGCCAGATTCGAACAGCACTTCACCGAATAACAGATCAGTGGATTGAGGCTGGCAAACGCCTCGCGCAGTCGCGTGAAGTGACCGCGCAGCGTTGCCGCAGAGTAGACATAGCAGGGGGTCGATACCGACCGAGCGATATCGGCAGCGCGCACTTCCTCGCAACAGAGTGAACCATCCTGGTAATGAAAGTCATCCATGATCGTGCGCCATCGGGGAGTGATCCTTGCCGGCGCGAGGATAGTCGCGCGCTCACTACGCGGTACTCGGCGACTCTGCTTTCACCTGCATCCGCCGCATCTGAAATGCCCAACCCGCAAGTGTGATCGCGGCACCGAGCAGGATCCACGCCGCCATCGCCTTTGGAACCGGCGCACTGGGGAAGAATGACTCCGCCAGCGGCACGCCACAACCAAGCAGCAAGAGTGCGCCGAGCGCCGAAGATGCTCCGGCGAGGGCCCAGCGTGCAAACAGAGCGCCGAGTCCAAGTCCAATCGCAGCACCTGCGCCTGTTGTCGCAGCGAGGAATGACTGGGTCGGTTGTGGCAGGAGCGCCCAACGACTCTTGGCAAGCTCAGCGATGCGACTGCCAGTTCCAGCGAGGCCGGCCAGTGTTTCGGCTGTGCTCCCGCCGGTCTTGGTCTCGCCAAGGATTGCAGCCATCGACACGCTCAATCCACTTCGCGCCGCTCGGACGGACTCTGCGGGATTCGCGCCGTCGCGCGGGGCTATCTGAGTCTCGGTCGCATCGATAGGCGCAGCGGTTGGGGCGATCCCGCGCTCGACAAGCAATCCACCGACGAGCGCACCGATGATCGATCCGGCAACGGCGAATCCAACGGCGACCGCTGGTCGAACGAAAAGCGCGGCAAGCGCAGCGCAGGCGACACTCGCGGCCGTCGCGCAGATCGCCGGCGACCACTCGGGAATGAGGTTGGCGTGGATGAGGCCACCGAGGCACCAGCCCAACGTTCCCCCGCAGAATGCCGCAACCAACCCGGTGAGCCGCACGCCTGCGATCACCAGACAGAGACCCAGCGCGGCGAGCAGTGCCAGGATAAGGGTGGTCATCACCGACGAGAGTAGCGGTCAAGGCAGCCACGCGCCGCGAGGCATCGGTGGCTAGCCTTCTGCAATGATTCGCGTTCTCCTCATTTCAACTGGCGGCACGATCGAGAAAACATACGACGCGCGCGCTGGGGTTCTCGCCAACGCGGCCAGCGTCCTCGATGTGATGCTTCACTCCCTCGAACTTGGTGGAATCATAATCACCCGCCTCGAACTGATGAACAAGGACAGCCTTGAGATGACCGCGGTTGATCACGAGAAGATCGCGCAAGCGGCGGCGGATGGCGGCGCTGATCATGATGGGATCGTGATCGTGCATGGAACAGATCGCCTCGCGGTGACAGGTGAAGCGATTTGGAAACGATGGTCGGAGCCGCGTGCGCCACGGATTCCGGTAATCCTCACTGGCGCAATGCGCCCCTATGAGATGCGACACACCGACGCCCTGCAGAATCTCACCGAGTCACTCCTCGCTGTACAGATTCTCAAGCCGGGCGTTTATGCGGTGATGCACAACAAGGTGCTGGAGTTTCCGGCCGTTGCCAAGGATCGCGCCCACGGAACATTCGTCAAGTGTGGCGAGGCGGCTGAGTCGCGGCGCAGGAGCTGAAAAAGGGGATCACTTGCGCGCCGCGAGCGGCCGCTTGCGAGCCGCGCCTTTCGACTTGGCGCGTTTGGCACTTGGCTTCGCAGCCGACTTCGTTTCGAGTGTCTCCATGACATACTGAAACATCAGTGGCGCGACGATCGTGGCGTCACTCTCAACGATGAATCGCGGCGTGTTCTTGCTGAGTTTGCCCCAGGTGATTTTCTCGTTGGGTGTTGCGCCCGAGTAAGAACCATACGAGGTGGTCGAGTCGCTGATCTGGCAGAAATATCCCCAGAGCGGAATCTTGCGCCGCCCAAGATCCTGATGCAGCATCGGTACAACGCAAATCGGAAAGTCGCCGGCGATGCCTCCCCCGACCTGAAAGAAACCAATGCTGGATTTCGGCGCAGTCTCTGAGTACCACGCGGCGAGCGACATCATGTATTCGATGCCACTGCGAACGGTGTGCACATTCTTGATTCGCCCTTCGATGCAGTGCGATGCGAAGATGTTCCCATTGGTTGAGTCTTCCCAGCCCGGCACCACCATCGGCAAATTGCGCTCCGCTGCGGCGAGCAGCCAGGAATCCTTTGGATCGATTTCGTAGTGCTTCTTCAACACACCCGAGAGCAGGATGCGATAGAAGAATTCGTGGGGGAAGTACTGCACATTGGCGCGGTCAGCCCGGGTCCACTCATCCAGAATCGCTCGTTCGATCTTGCGAATCGCCTCTTCTTCTGGGATGCAGGTGTCGGTGACGCGGTTGAGATGTCGATTGAGCAACTTCTGCTCATCATCGGGGGTCAGCTGTCGCCAATGGGGAATGCGCTCGTAGTGGCTGTGGGCGACGAGGTTGTAGACATCCTCCTCGAGATTGGCACCGGTGCACGAGATGGCGTGAACCAATCCACGACGAATCATCTCGGCCAGCGAGAGACCGAGTTCTGCGGTGCTCATCGCCCCAGCGAGCGTGACCATCATCGATCCGCCGCTGGCAATGTGTGCCGCGTAGGCATCGGAGGCCTCCACCGCGGTTGCCGCGTTGAAGTGCCTGAAATTGTGACGCATGAACGCTCGAATGGACATAGAAACCTCCGCTTGGATTCTACGAGTGTTGTGCCGCGTGGGGCGCGTCATCGGCAACCGGCGCGGATTCGTCCGCGAGGGCAGACTCGGCGATGCGACCGCCCACCCCAACCTGCTCGAATCGCACGGTCACGCGCTTGGAAACGCCGCGCTGCGGCATCGTGACTCCGTGCAGTCGGTGACAGGCTTGCATGGTGCGCTTGTGGTGGGTGATCACGATGAAGTGGCTCTGATCGAGGAAACCGCCAAGCGCATTGCAGAACCGCTCGACGTTGGACTCATCGAGCGCGGCATCCACTTCGTCCAAGATGCAGAAGGGCGCTGGCTTGCTCTTGAAGATCGCCAGCAGTAGGGCAACCGTGGTCATCGACTTCTCGCCACCGGAAAGTTGGGTAATGATTCGCGGTTCCTTCCCAGGTGGTTTCGCCCGAATCTCGATCCCCGATGCCAGCCAGTCGATCGTTCCGTCTTCCATTGGGAGGAGGTACATGTCGGCGCTACCACCACCGAAGAGTCGCCGGAACATGCCGTTCGTGCCCCCGAAGTTCTCGCGCACCATATTGAAAGTCTCTTGGAATCGAACCCGGCTGGTCGCGTCGAGTTCGACCACCAGCCGTTCGAGGTGGACCTTGGCCGAATCGATGTCCGTCAGTTGGCTGGCGAGCTCCTGTGTCTTGGTCTCCAACTCGGTCAGTTCAGTCATCGCGTCCAGATTGACATTCCCGAGTGAACGAATCTCATCGCGGAGCTGATCGGCCTCAAACGAGGCGAGCGACCGATCGGTCAGGACGAATGCCCCCGACTCGCGCTCTCGCAGGTGTGCCGTCCACAGCGTTTCGAGTTCGAGACCCAGCTCATCGCGCGCCTGGTCGGTCAGCGCAGCAAGCCGCATCTCGCACTCACGGCGCGCCAGTTCTGCCTCGCTCCATTGCCTCTCCGTATCGCTTGCAGTTTCGCGCAGCGCCCGAAGTGCCTCGCCCGCCGCGTCATTGGCCAGAACTGCCGTGGCGAGTGCTTGGGCGAGATCAGCCAATTGCACGGCGACGACATCATGTTTCTGCTGGGCGCGCTGGGCAACGGTGCGCGATTCCGAGATCGATTCTTCGAGTGTTTCGATGTGGGTTTCGCGGCGGCGCAGCTGGTCTTCGGCTGCGGCGCGCTGGCGACGGGATTCCAAGAGCGCCGTGTCATGCATCGACTGTTCGCGACGCGATCCCTCGGCTTTGCTCATGGCATCGCCGAGCGCCAGGCGGGCAGCGGAGAGCACTTCCTGCGCCTGATCGAGCGCCTGTTGCATCAAAAGGGCTTGATCGCGCGCGATCGTGGCATTCGAATCAGCCGTTCCAAGTGCTGCATCGGAGATCGCCAGCCGTTCGCAGATGCGTGTTTGCTCTTCTTGTGCCGCTGCGGCACGGCGGGCGATGTCGGCCGACTCAAAGCGCACTGCCGACTGTTCGCGCTCGATTCGGGTGATGAGATGCAGGGTTCGTTCCAATTGAAACTCGCACTCGATTGCGGTGCGACCAGCAGCCTGCAGGGCCTGATCCCGCTCACGGTGACGGGTGCGGGCGGCACTGCCCAGCGCCGCAACGCGCGCGGCATCCTCTTCGAGGTCGTGAACGCGGTTGCTCAGGAGTTCGGTCGATGTCGCCAGTTCTCCGAGCTCCGCGCGGCGGCTGACCGATCCTCCAGCACCCCCGCGGAGTCCCCCGACCGTAACGGTGTGGAGGTGATCAACCACCTCACCGGCGCGGGTGACGAATCGAGAACCAGCCGCGGCGCCCTGCGAGAGTCGCAGGGCCGTCGCGAGATCGTCCACAAGAAATGTCTGGCAAAGGAGCGCGTTCACAAACTGCTGGGCTGGACTGGTCACCCGGATTGTCGCCGCAAGCGGCTCTGCTCCCGCTGGGCATTGCGGCGCTTCGCCCGTCGGCGTTTCAACTGCCACCGGCGCAAATGTGACCCGACCATCGAGTTCGCAGGCATGCGCCAGCAGGGGAGTCGACTCGAATGCGCCGGCGACGACGAGACACTCGAGCCACGAGCCAAGCGCGGCTTCGACTGCCACTGCGTGAACGCGATCGGTCGAGACAAGATCGCCGAGCGCGCCTTGCACGCCGGGGAATCTCTCGGTTTCACCAAGGACCGTGCGCACGGCACTGCCCAATCCCTCGCGCGCAGACTCCATCTCTTCGAGGACCGTTCGGCGGCTCTCGTCGCGGGTGCGCTCGTCGCGCAGTGCGGTGAGCCGGGCGCTGATCTCGACACCCTCTTCGCCATAGCCCTCAACGGTGCGCAACTCTGCGGCAACTTCTGCCTGCACGCTCTCGGCGGTGGCTTGCGCTTCGCTTCGCCGCGAGGTGGCGAGATCCCGCGCCGTGACATGGGTCTGCAATTCACGCGCTTGCTCGACGCCGCGCGCTGCGACACGCGTGGACTCAGCCTCGATCGTCGCCAGCCTCTCCTCGGCACCGTGGAGTCGTGCGGCGAGTCGAGACTTCTCCCGTTCGAGTGCTAAGTGCTCTTCGCGCCAGCGCAGGTCTGCGTCACGGGCCGCAGATGCATCGGATGCACTCTGCGCGCGGGCTTCGGCCGCCAGCGCATTCTGCTCTTCGGCCTCTGCCACGGCTTGAACCGCGATCGTTCCTGCGCAAATCAAATCGGCGAGTTGCTGAGCATGTTGTGCCACCCGCGCATCGAGCGCACCAATCGCGGCGGCGTCCTGTTCGAGCGCGGCTCGGGTCTCTGACAGTGACTGCTCGCCAAACTCGGCGCGCTGCTGGGCCTGTTTTACGGCCGAGGCCGCCTCCAAGCGATCGCGCTCGAGACTCTGCTGATTCTGCATCACCAGGTCGCGACTGGACTCACACCCGCGCTTGGTGTGCTCGGCTTCCTCAAGCGACCGGGTCAGCGCATCGCGCGCCGCTTCGGCTGCCGCGACTGCCGCTTCGCACTGGGTCACCTTGGATCGCTGCTCGTAATAGAGATCGAGCGTCAGCGCGGAACGAAGGGCGCGACGACGCGAATCAAGTTCGACAAACTTCTTGGCCTTCTCGGCTTGACCACGGACAATCCGAAGTCGCCGTTCGGCGCTGGCCAGTTGCTCGCGGAGGATGACCAGATTCTTCTCGGCCATCTCGAGCTTGCGCGCCGCCTCTTCCTTGCGGGCGCGAAACTTGGCGACACCCGCCGCTTCTTCGAGAATGCCTCGCCGCTCGGCGGGATTCGCTTCGAGCAGCGCGGCCACCTTGCCCTGCTCGATGATTGAATAGGCATCGGTCCCGATGCCAGTATCCATAAACAGTTCCTTGATGTCTCGCAGTCGAACCTTGCGACCATTGATGAGATATTCACTGCGACCATCGCTGTACAAGCGGCGCGTGACATCCACCTCATCGGCATCGACCGGCAAACTTCGGTGTGGAACGGCGTCGCGATTGACAAGTGCAGTTCTCTCGCCATCATCTCCGGCGGCGTGATCGTCGTCGTTTCCTGCCTCAATGGCCGAGCGTTCATGCGGATCGACCCTTCCCGCCAACGGTTTCTCGAGGATAAGGTTTGAGAAGACCAACGAGACCGAGGCGCAGCCCATCGGCTTGCGCACGGCGCTGCCCGCGAAGATGACATCGACCATTGCGGCTCCGCGCAAACTCTTCGCGCTGCGCTCTCCAAGCACCCACTTGATCGCATCGACGACATTGCTCTTGCCGCAACCATTGGGACCAACGATTCCGATGATGGGTTCATCAAATCGAAACTCAGTGTGATCTGCGAAACTCTTGAATCCGTTGAGTACTAGTTTGGATAGGCGCACACCGACCTCCTGTCGCAACTCTGATCCGCCTTTCGTCCTTGAAAGGCTTGCCCGAAAGGGCCTCTGACGCTACCGCGGTACTGTATCGCGACTCTTCGCGTTTGGATCGACAGCGGTCGAGTTTGGCGGGCCACTCCCAAGTCGCGGCGTCAAGCCGGGCACCACGTCGGCCGCGATAGATGGCTGGTTGGCGTCCGGGACGACCTCGTCGTCTATGAATTCCGGTCTATCCGTGCGCTCCGCTTCTGAACCAGCTTTGGCGATGGCGGCAAGGATCCGATCCTGTTCCATCTTGAGCGGACCCGTGAGAGACCCATTGACTGAGAGCGCGTGCACCGCGCCAATGGTCTGACTAAAGGTCATCCCGAGCCCGGGCGCAGGGTGGGCGGCGTCGGAAGTATGACCCAAGAAACGAATGAGTTCCGGCACCTTGACGCTGACTTTCTCGACCAGCGGCGTGATGCCCGAACCGCGGCGAAAAAAGACCTCGAGGGTGTCGGCGCTCGCTTCTCCCTTGAACATGAGATCGCCATCCCAAGCACGCAGGGTGAGCGGGGTGGTGACCCGCATGGCATCGTCAAAGATGGCAATCGCCGGCTCGCCAGACTGACTCACATAAATCATGGGGAAACTGCTGGGTACGACATCGATTCGAAACTTCTTCCCGACCATTTGACTGTGAACGATCGGGTCGCGACGAGCCCGCAGAACCTCGTAGGCGGCCAATCGCACATCAATGTCGCTGTCGTTGAGAAGCGGGCGCAGTCCAAGATCGATTGCCGGGTTGAGACTCATCCGTTCGAGCAGGCGAATACAGGGGACGCGCAATTCAGTACTCCCCGAGGTGGCCATCAGCAACAAGTGCGGCACGACCAGCGCATCGTCGAGGCGCGCCCCCGCCTGCAGCGCCGCAAAGCGCGGTTGCTCTTCTGAGTAGTCATAGAGAGATCGAATCGAACCGAAACTCTTTGGACCCAATGCCTGCCAACGAAGGCTGGCCGACTTTGCCGCTCCAGGGTTGTTGGTGAGCGCGCTCTTGATAGCGGTGGCCGTCGCATCAATTGGACCGACATTGACCGAGGTATGACGAAGCAGTTCGACGAACTCGTCGGAATGGTCGCGCCAAGATGGTGGCACCGAGACGGTGATCATCTCACCCGACTGCCCGATTGCCGTTTCACCGCGCTGGGTCGGCTCGCGGGGATAGCCTGAATTGATGGCACTCGTGATCAAGCGCGTTCGGGAATGACTCGGTGTCGCCATCACCAGTCGAATGGGCAATTCGCGCGTGGAATTGCCACCATTGAGCACGCGACCACTGAGTTGATTCACCATCGTTTGACTTCGATTCGAATCGTCGGCAAAGGGGTTGATGATGATCGGTCCCTTGGCCTCGGCAATCGCCCGCGAGGAGCGACTTCCAACCAACAGGACTCCGGGTCGCAGGTCGGTGGTCCACAAGTTGCCACCCTCGAGACTGGTGGTGCTCGTTCCAGGAGCGGCGTAAACCCGAACATCGAACTTTGTGTGGCGCGGAGCACCAGCAGGGATGAGCGCTTCCACGATCACGATCGCCGTGTTATCCGAGCTCAGAAGCGCTTCGGGATCGAGAATTTGGGATTGCCCGGAATATTCCCCAACGCCGTGGCGCGACATCTCGCGCAAGATGTACTGACGCACTTCTGCCGGGGCGGTGCGACTCCCGGTGCCCTTGAGTCCAGTCACGAATCCATAGCCGCGGACCACGACCGGCTGATACCCCATGACAATCGTCTCACTCGCCACCGTGCCGCGCATGATCGGATCAACATCCATGGGGATCGACGCGCGCTCGACGCGTTTGGTCGCGAGGCTGCGATCCGCCCTTTCGACATTCGAGCAACCAATCAGGCAGACGACCAGCGCGCTGCAGACGAGGATGGAGAAGATGATCACACGCATGACGGTCCAAGAATAGAAATGAGCGCTACAGGATTCGAACCTGTGACACCTGCCATGTAAGGGCAGTGCTCTAGCCAACTGAGCTAAGCGCCCAAGAGGCGGGATCATAGCGAAAGCAGGCGCAAAACTGCTCAATCCGCGGCCATGAATTGTTCAATCCAGCGCGGCTCGGGCCAGGCGTAGGGACGGAACTTCTCTTGAATGGCTGTCTCTTCGTTGTGCAAGAGAGCCCGCTGTGGACCGAGTCTGCTCGCGATCGGCGAGTCGATCAAGGTGCTGGAATCAGAAGCGCTGACTTGGAAGAGCAGTCGCCACTCAAACTCGCGAATGGCGTTGCGATCGAATGTTCGCGCCAAGTTGGTCGCGCCATCGCAGGTCACCAGGACATGGATGCCAACCTGCGGCCCATCGCGCGCGACGGTCGCCAGCAGCTTGTCTGCGGTCGGAGCCTTCTCACTGGTCGATCCATAACCAAAGTCCTCCTCGTTGCGTCGCAGCGAACGGAACCGATGTGCGGCGTGGACGAGCACCAGCCAGGTCGGCGCGAGCGTGCTGTGGTCAGATTGGCGCTTGACGAGTTCGGCGGCGACGGTTGCCAGAATTGAATCGCAGTCCCGGAGTCCGCCACAGGACCCCCCAAGCCGCAGCTGCTGATGCAATGATGCCAGTTTTCCAAACTCGGGGGCATCCGGCGGCGTGCCGTCGATCAGGTGCACTTGGCAGTGACCTGCGGGAATCTGCGCCGCGAGTGAGACCAGCACTCCCGCTGAAATTCCCAGAGCCGCGTCCTCGCGCTGACCGACGATCATGATGTTGGTTCCGGTTTGTCGACGGAGCGCCACCGCAGTGGGATCCTTGATCGAGATCGCATCGCCGAACCAGAGCAGGGGCGTCGCAGGTGCAGCGTGCTTGCTGCGCATAGATCTCGCCCGCTGCATCAGTCGGTTCTCTTCGAGCAGCGCGGCGGCGCTTCCCTCAAACACGATCATCGGTGGTCGGTTCGACGGCGGCGACTTCGCAACGCGATCCCGCAGCTTGGCAAGCAAGCGATCCCGTTCATCATCAGGCAGCCAGACAACTTGGAATGGGTTGTTGCCCTCGGCGAGACCACCGGCATCGTTATAGATCGCTTCGCCTGGCCTCGACAGGTGGCGTGCGGCAACATTGTCATCGGCAAGAATGAGCTGCGAGTCTGCCTCGTTGCACTGCAGGGCGATACGAATTGCCATCTGCCCCATCGTGGCGCGGGCGATTGAGTAGGCACCACCAAGCGTCTGCGATCCGAGAATCACATGGATTCCAAACGCCCGACCCTGCCGCACCAGGCGATCAAGAAGGAGAGCGGATTCTTCGGAGACCTTGTCATCTTCCGTGAAGAGTTCCTGAAACTCGTCGATGATCAGCAAAGTGCGCGGGATCACTTCGGCCAGGCCAAGCCGCCGGTAGCCGCCAAGATCCTGCACCGATCGATCGCGAAAGATGTCGCCGCGGCGTCGCAGTTCACCGTCGAGCCCGCGCAGCACCGAGAGTCCAAACTCGCGGTCGCTCTCGATGGCAACGGCGCGGGCGTGGGGGAGTTGATTGGTCGCGTAGGTGCGGAACTCAACACCCTTCTTGAAGTCGACCAACCATAACTCGGCTTCATCCGGGCTGTAGCGCAGGGCGAGATTGGTGATCAGCGCGTGGAGCAAGGTCGACTTTCCAGAACCTGTCTTGCCCGCGATCAGTGCGTGTTGACTCGTCCCAACGCCAAGGGTGATCGCCTGAAGTCGCATCGCCCCAGCCCGTCCGAGTGCAACCGAGATCGACCGTGACGCAGACTCAGTCCAAATCTCCTCCTCGCGGGGGGCGATGGCGGCGAAGGGCACCTCGACGCGCCGGGCGTTCTTTGCCGTCGTGCCGATTCGCCGCAGAAGCGCGATCATGGCATCGCTCGCGGGCACCGATCCGGCGGTGAAGGCGAAGTCCTTGAAGGGGGCGGCGCTCACCACCAGGCGTTCATCGCTCCAGTGGACGCAGAGCGATCGACTGCGGATGTCGGCGATGTCAATCTCCGGCGGCACGGGCTGGCGGGTGTCGCGCAGAATGATCGTGAAGACACCGCAGCGCGCGCCGCTGTTAACGATGCTCGCCAGCCGTCGGGCAGCGGTGTCCGAAAGTCCAGTGGGGAAATCCGCCAGCACCAGGAAGCGATAGGACTCGGCGATTTCTCCCGCCTGCGCGTTGTAGGCATCGATGTCTTCGAATTCGTTTCGCAAGAATTTCTGAATCACAGTCTCCATGTGCTCGCAGAGCGCGACGAGCCGCTGCTCGATGTGCCGCGGATCCGTCCAGATTCGCTCGCCGATCACATGCTCCGCCTCATCCGTCAAGTGCATGAATGCTGCGAAGGGTTCGCCGAGACCCACGGGATCGATGATGGTGAATCGGGCGCGACCGGGTGGCAGCGCCGTCAAGATTCGCAGGATCGTTTCCTGCAGAAGGGCGATCCCAGCCGTGCGCCCCTCCTGGCCCGTCTCGATCAGCAGCGACGCGTTAGAGGGAAACGAAAGTGCGATTGGAACATTCAGGATTCGCGGGGATCCAGCGGGCCACGCCAGGTCGGGATCAACCGGGAGCGCTCCAGGAATCGCGTGCATTGGAATGGTCAGCGTTCCCAGCCGCGCCCCACCGATTGATTCTGCCTGCCCCGCAAATCGTTCCCACGAAGGATGAGCCCACGCGGGAAAGAGTTGCTGCTCGATGGACGTCACACTCTTCGTGTCGGCTCTGATCTGGTCCCGCGCTGCCTTCCATTCACTCCGTAGCAGTTCGTTGCGAGCTGCGTGGACGGCGGCGATCTCGCGAAGCCGATTGGCATGACGCGTCTCTTCCGCATCGAGATCCGCGTCGTACTGAAGGTGAAGAGTCTCAAATGCGCGCGAGGCATCCGCTTCGACCTGCTGAAGCGCAGCTTCACCTTGTTCGACCGCGGCACGGCGCACGCGCAGGGCAATCGCGCGTATCTCCTCGCTGCGCGATGCGGCGCGGGCCGCGGCCTCCTGTCGCTTCGGTTGCGCCGCGAGGTCGACTGCGGAGCGTTCCGCGCGATGCTGCCTGCGAAAGACAGTCTCCTGCTCCTTTCGCAGTTGGGCCGCCCCCACCAGTGCGAGTTGCTGCAATTCAAGCGCGGTTGCGCGAATGGTTGTGATCGCCGCTGCGAATCCCACCAACCGCCGCCCGGCCCAGTACCACACCACGATTTGGATGAGCAGGAGGAGACCGATGGCAGCACCAAACAGCGCCCGATTGAACGAGAAGTCCGTTCCCACCGCCAGACCGCGGGCGACGTAGAGGGCGGCGATCACCACCGCCGCCAGAGCGAAGTGTGAGAGCCAATTGCGCATGATGAGGGCAACCGACTCCTTGCGAACACCTTCGAGGACCCGCCTTGCGAGAACGAATTGCTCTTCGAGCCGCGCGCAGCTTCGGTTACCCAGGTCAGGGGCACCGCGCGTGATCGATTCGTCCATCCGATTCACGCGGATCAGCGCCCGGTTGAGAAGTCGCTCGACTTGTTCAGCCACCGCCGCGATCTCCTGTGAGCGCGTCTCGATCGCCGCGCGCGCAGTTTCAAAGTCGATGCGTGGCCGCGGCTCGAGGTTCTCGTAGACCGCATCGGCAGTCCATGTCGTGGTCTCGTGATCCAAGGCGATCGAGTCGAGCCGTTTCTCGCACGCCTCTGAAACGGAGTCGAGAGAAGCGCGCTCGCGCACATCGATGGTCGTGCCGGCTCGCCCGGCGCGGCGCTCTGCCGCAGCCCGCGCGGCCACTTGTTTTTCAAGGATTTCGACGCGACCGTGATCGCGGGATTCCCGCGCTCGATTCAATTCCTCCGCATGCCGACGCGACTCGGGATCCTGCGCGTCAACCAGAAACGCTGCGAGCGACCGCTCCGCTTCAAGTCGCGCCGCCGTGGCATCCATGAGAGTTTTCAGAATGCGCCCTCCCAAAATGGGAAGGTCCTGACCGCGGAGCGTCTGTTGATCACCGGTAGACGACGCCATGCTGCGAATCATAAGAGAAAGCGCGCCAGTCGATCGCGTTACCGTGCATCGCAGTCACGGCGCGCCCGCGAAACTGCTTCTGCGAGTTGGTCGAGCGCGAGAATCGCGATCCGAACGGCGTCGTCTGCGGGATCGACCGCGTCGCGCTCCATTGCGGCGCTCGCGGGGTCGTTCCAATCCTGTCGCAGCGTGCGCCACTGCTCGCGGAGCACGCGCACCGTGTCCTTCAGTTTCGCCTTGTGGGTTGCGTCACTCATTGGGGGGATTCTCGGGCCGAGCGTCCGATCCTCCGCGGCGCATCGATTGATCAGGCTGTTGAGCGCTCGCTGGATCGCGAATCGCAGTCTGGTCGCCGGCCGTTTGGGCTGTATCGTCAACCGCAGCGGGGGCGGTCGAGATGTAGGCATCAATCGACTCAGCCATGCGATTGAGCGCGATCACCGCAGCGGGCACGATCTGGTCGACATAGGTTGAGAGGGGCCCCATCCCGGCCCGAAATTGAGCCAGTACGCGCTGATATTCGATGGACCACCTCCGCAACTCGCGCAGGCAATGCTCGGCATGACGGACAGCGTGCTCGGCACGAACCACGGCCTTCTTCTCATCGACGGTCGAGGGCGGCCGCCCATCAGCGGTCATCTGAATCTGCTTTCGGAAAAGCGCGGCGCGATCGATGTTCAGTTTTTCTGTCAGCTTGCGGCGCTGACCCTCCCAGAAAGTGGGACCCTCGCCCGTGAGCCACATTCCGAATCGCTCCGCGTCTGACTGCGACTCTTCAATCGCCGACCCAAAACTTCGCGCAGCCTTGGTCAGAACCGCCTTGGCCGCCATGATGGTTCGGGTGTCGCGGAGGTTGGCGCCGGTATCCATCGCAGGAGGCCTAGCGCTGCTGGAGATATTCGTCGATTCGATCTGCCTTGCGCAGCAGGAACGGAATGTGCTCCTCGCTGACCTTCATCAGTCGCTGCAAGACCTTCAGGGTCTGGTCGAATTCTTCGGCGAACTTCTGCTGTTCTTGATCTCGCCAGGTTTGGGCGAGGGTATTCATTCGCCCACCGATCGTTGAGATTCCAGATTGCAGATCCTGATTGAACTTGCGCAAATCGGCTGCAAATCGCCGCAGTTCATTGGGATCGACCACTGCCCGTGCCATACCGTGAGTGTAGCGCTGTTAGCCTGAGGGAATGGAGACTTCCAATCTCATCGCAGGCGTATGGCGCGGCGCGCGGGATGGTTCATCCATGGCAGTGCGCGACGCCGCAACGGGAGTCGAGTTGGGGCGCGTCCCCTGCAGCGGCGGGCAGGAGGCGCTGGAAGCGGTCGACGCCGCGAGCAGTGCGCTTGGTGATTGGTCGGCGCGGTCGACGACTGATCGCGCGACTGTGCTTGGCTCGATCGCCCATGCCCTGCGCGCGCGCAAGGACGAATTTGCCGCGATCATCACCGCTGAAAACGGCAAACCACTCGATGAATCTCACGGCGAGATCGACTACAGCGCCGACTACTTTCTTTCGGCGGCACAAGAAGCGATTCGGCTTGCCGAAGAATCGATCCCCTCGCGAAATCCAGCACGATCGCTGGCTGCCATCCCAGAACCAATCGGCGTCGTGGCGGCGATCACCCCCTGGAATTTTCCACTCGCCATGCTGGCGCGAAAGACCGCCCCTGCTCTGGCAGTGGGATGTACCCAGGTCGTCAAACCTGCCGAACAAACGCCGCTCACCGCAATCCTCTTTGCCGAGGTCTTGATGGATGCTGGTCTGCCCAGTGGCGCTTTCAATCTTGTGACGGGTGATGCGTCCGCCATTTCGCGGGCGTGGCTGAGCGATGGTCGGGTGCGCAAGCTCTCTTTCACAGGATCCACCCGGGTGGGGCGACTGCTCATGCACGCTGCGGCAGACCAGATTGTTCGGCTCTCGCTCGAACTCGGCGGGCACGCTCCATTCATTGTCTTTCGCGACGCTGATATCCCGGCCGCTGTGGCTGCCGCCATCGCGGGAAAGTTCCGAGTCGCGGGACAGACCTGCGTCTGCCCCAATCGTTTCCTCGTTGCCGCCGAGGTCTATGAGCAGTTCGTGACTCGTTTCGTCGCCGCGGCGCGCGCGCTTCCCATTGGAAAGGGTTGCGAGCCCACAACGCGCATCGGTCCGCTGATAAGTGATACTGCGGTCGCGCGGGTTCGCGCGCAGGTCGATGATGCCCTCGCGAAGGGGGCCAAACTGCTCGCAGGCGGCGCAACGGTCCCAGTCACCGGATGCCTCGACAGATTTTTTGCTCCCACGGTACTCGCCGACGCCTCACCAGAAATGCTCTGCTTTCAGGAAGAAACCTTTGGACCGCTTGCTCCCATCGCAAAGTTCGGCGACGAAGCAGAGGCCATCCGGATCGCAAACGCCACACCCTACGGACTGGCCGCCTACGCCTTCTCGAGCGACGCGGCGCGCCTCGACCGCGTGAGTCGCCAACTCCACTGTGGGATCGTGGGAGCGAACACCGGAGTCATCAGCGATGCATTCGCCCCATTCGGCGGATGCGGATGGTCCGGCTTCGGCCGCGAGGGCGGTCGATGGGGTCTCTACGAGTATCTCTCCTGGAAGTATGTCTGCACCGCCACGCGGGTGAGTTGATCACTCTGCGGTGATCGGTGCCTCCAAGTCGCCGCCCTCATCGGACTGCATAAAACTCGTGAGCCGCTGACGGCGCACCGGATGCTGCAGTTTGCGAAGTGCCTTGCTTTCAACCTGTCGAACGCGCTCGCGGGTGACCTTGAAAATACGGCCAACCTCTTCGAGTGTGTAGGTGTAGCCATCACCGATTCCGTACCTCAGTTTCAGAATCTCGCGTTCGCGATAGGTCAGCGTCTTGAGCACATCATTGATCCGCGATCGAAGCATCTCGCTTGCCGCCGTGATGCTCGGTGCTTCCTGCGCAACATCCTCAATGAAGTCGCCGAAGTGCGAATCTTCGCTCTCACCCACCGGGCGATCGAGTGAAATCGGATGCCGGGAGATCTTGAGCACCCGCTTCACTTCCTCGACTGGCATCTTCGCCTTCGCCGCAATCTCGTCGTGATTGGGCTCATGACCGAGTTCCTGCAGTAAATGCTTTTGGATATTGCGAAGTTTCGACATCGTTTCGATCATGTGCACCGGGACGCGAATCGTGCGGGCATGGTCGGCGATTGCCCGCGTAATTGCCTGACGAATCCACCAGGTGGCATAGGTCGAGAACTTGTAACCACGCTTGTACTCGTACTTGTCGACGGCGCGCATCAGTCCGGTGTTTCCCTCTTGGATGATGTCCAGGAAGGGCAATCCACGGTTGCGATACTTCTTGGCAATCGACACCACTAGCCGCAGATTGCCTCCGGAGAGCGCGCGCTTTGCCAGTTCGTGTTCTACAAAGATGCGACCGATGGCCCGCACCCGTGCCGCGAGGGCGGTGGGGGTCTCGAGCACCAAATTCTGGAGCCCGGCGAGTTCCTCGACGCGCACCTGGGTGTCTTCTGAGTCATAGCGCTCCGGCGTCTGCTCGGCCCGTTCGATCAAGCGGGTCAACTCCTCACACTTGCGGTTGACCGAATTGAGTTTGCGCATGAGCGGCTGAATGCGCCCCGTTCGCAAACAACACTCTTCGATGAGGGTGGCGATGCGCCGCCGATTCGCCCAGAGTTTCTGATTGATCGCTTCGACACGCTCGGGTGAATTGTTGCCCGTTTCGAGCTGACTCCACAGTTCTCCGTTCTGTTCAAATTTCGTGCGAACAGTGGCGAGGTTGTATGGGATCCGGGCCGCGATGCGATCCTTGGCATTCGACTCGGCCGTGGAAATACGCATCGTCCGATCGAAGGGCAGCGTGCCCTCATGAACCTGCTGGAGAATCTCCACAGCCTGACGGGCGCAGAAATCGCTCTCGAGCACCATGCGGCGAAAGATGTAACGGCTCATCTCGATTTTCTTGGCGAGCCGGATTTCTTCCTCGCGTGTCAAGAGCGGGATCGATCCCATCTGGGTGAGGTACATGCGAATTGGATCATCGATGCGGATCGGATTCGGCTCGGCAATCGCGAACTCGAGCGAACCTTGCAAGTCATCGTCGAGACCATCATCATCTTCCGCGCTGGCATCGGCATTCTTGGCGCCAGTGTCCTGCTGACGCAGCTTGATGCGCGCCGCCGCAACCGCAGCAGCCGCAGCACCGACCAAGGGTCGGGGGGCGGATGGAACGGGCGCGGCTGAGGTCTTGGCGTCGTCCGCGGCGTGACCCCGGCGCGTCTTGCGGTCGGTGTCCCGCTGGAAACGCAGGTCAGTTTGCAATTGCGCCGGAAA
>SIAB01000010.1 GCA_009692015.1 Phycisphaerales bacterium | reverse complement strand
CTCCTCCACGGATCAAAGAAGGAGTGGGACGGCAACATCTGCTTCGCGGATAACCACGGCGAATTCGTCACCACGATGTTCCCAACGCGGGTCGAGTTTGATTGCGGTGGTGCAGGAACCTTGGACAAGGACAATATTTTCTGCATGGACTTCATCTGCCCCTCAGGCGCTGCCCAGAGCGGGGCAAACGCGCAAAGAGAGGGGGACTCGATTCTCGGCATTACCCTCGGAGCGCCAACGGAATTCGGCGGAACCGTGATCTACGACTTGCCCATCGTGCCCAACTGACACCACCCCGCGAGACCCAATCATGTCTTCTCTACATTCATCGAACGAGACTGGAACAACTATGACACAGACGAAACGAGCGTTTACCCTGATCGAACTCCTGGTGGTGATGGCGATCATCGCACTCCTGCTTGGCATCCTCCTGCCCGCCCTGGCCAAGGCACGAGCGAATGCTCGCCAGATCAAGTGTGCGACTCAAGTCAAACAAATCCATACCGGTTTTTTGACTCACGCCAATGAGCTCCCCAGCGGCGTGTTTCCATTGCCGGGCGAAATCAATCGCTTGGCGTACGCGGCAGGTCAGCAGATCCCCGGCCGGGGTTTGGAGGATGAGACGAAGAACTCCCATCAACACCTCTACTCTGCGTGCGTTGCGCGAAATCTCTTTCCCATGACTCTGCTAGTCAGCCCCGCAGAACAGAATGTCTCGATTGCGCAGTGCCCGACCTACCGCTTCAATCAGTACAGCCCCGCAAACGATTGCTACTGGGATGGTGATACGCCGCCAGTGGCAGGCGGTACTGGCAACCAGTTCATCATCGCTTCGAGTACCACAACTGGGCTGCGCTCGGCGGTTTCCTACGCAACAATGCCGCTGTCAAAAGTTGCGCGCCGCCTGAAGGAGTGGCGTAATTCAGCCAATTCGAAGGTAGTCGTCCTTGGAAACAGAGGCGTCAGGGATGGAAGTCTCGCGCCCGCGGACTACACCACCTCACAAACGCTCCTCATTCACGGTTCGCGAACTGAGTGGGAGGGCAATTTGTGCTTCAACGACAACCATGTCACATACGGTCGAACCTTCACTCCAGAAGGATTGGACAAGATTATTGGTGCTGGGACGCTTGACAATGTCTACCTCCAAGACACCGCGGCAGCCACTGACTCGCTGATCCAGATGATCGTTACTTGCTCGGGACCACTCCCTGCCAATCACATCCCTGCTTGGGATTGACCTGAGCTATCTGAACCTCGGTATTCGATTTCACCTAACCCCAGCCGAAGTAGGCTGGGGTTTTTCTTTGGTCTACCATCGAGGCATCGTGGCAATTGCGCAATGGACTTGGATGCTCACCGGGCTCCTCCTTCTGTCTGGGGGAACGCAGTCCTCGCGCCCCAACGCTGCCGTCCCAGCTGAGCGGCAAGCGGGGTCGATCGCGATCATCCTGATTCGAGGACCGATCGATGACCTCACCGTGCTCTCCGTCGTTCGGCGATCCGAACTCGCCGCTGCAAACGGCGCTCAGGCGATCGTCTTGGAGTTCGACACTCCAGGCGGCGACTTGCTCGCAACATTGCAACTCTGCAATTTCATCAAGACACAGATGCCAGCAAACACCGTCGCGTGGATCCATCCCCATGCATTCTCTGCGGGTGCGATCCTCGCCCTGGCAACCCGCGAGATCCTGGTGGGTCCCGCCTCGGCATTCGGTGACGCCGCGCCGATTCAGGTTGTCCCTGGCATGGGGCTGATCCCGCTGCCCGCGACCGAACGGGCAAAGATGGAGGCTCCGATCATCGCCGAGGTCGTGGACAGTGCGCGCCGGCGCGGATACGACGAAAATCTCGTGCAATCATTCGTGCGACTCGGCAGCGAACTCTGGCTGCTCGAACATGAGAGTGAAAACAAGCGCGTGATCGTCGATGCCGACGAGTATCGGGCGATTTTTGGCGCGGATCCACCGCGACAGCCGACCGCCTCGCCCCCTCTCCCCGTTGGTCAAGAGGATGCAACAAATCCGATCACCCCGTTCTTCACGCAATTCCAATCGCGTGCCATGCTCGAGACTCCCCAACCCGTGATTGTCCCGTCGAGACAACGCCTTGATCAGAGCGCCCGCGGTCATTGGAAACTGGTGAACCAAGTCGTGAAGTCAGACCAGCTGCTCGTGCTCCACCCGGAGGAGGCGATCGCACTTGGGCTGGCGAAGGGAGAGATCGCGACCGATGCAGAACTCTCGGCGTGGTTCGGGGCAACCACCTTGGTTCGATACGACGAGACTTGGTCTGAGCAGATGGTGCGGTTTCTCACCTCATGGCCAGTGCGAATTGCCCTCATCGTGATCTTGCTGGTGGGCTTCGTGCTCGAGGCGATCACCCCGGGCTTTGGAATCTTCGGAACACTCGCCGCAGCCGCGCTGCTGCTTTTGATCGGCGCTCCAGCGTTCGTGGGCTTGGCGCAGTGGTGGGAACTGATCGCCGTGGTGCTCGGGCTCGCGCTCGTCGCCCTGGACATCGTGATCCTGCCTCTGGGTGGTTGGATCGCGCTGCTCGGGGGTGCCCTCGTGCTAACAGGGTTGGTCTCCAGTTTCGTCACGCGCGATCTCTCCACGACCATTGGTCAGCAGCAGTTGTTCATGGGTATCGGATCCACCCTCGCTGGTCTCTTTGGTTCAGCTTCTTTGCTTTGGTTCGCGTCGAAGTGGCTCCCGAAATCGGCGTTGGCCAACCGTGCGATCCTGCAGGCAGTTGCATCCGCGGCTGGTACCGCAGCGCGCTCCGTGATGATCGACGAACCACAGGTGGGCGCCGAGGCAATCGCGCTCACGACACTTCGACCGACGGGTCGGGTGCGAATCGGTGAAGTCCCCTTCGATGCGCGAACGCGTGGCGAGTTCGTCGAAGCTGGAACGCGGGTGCTGATTGTCGCCCGTCGTGGCGCAACACTCGAAGTTGAGCCCATCCTCAGCGACTTCGCTGCGGCGGATCCCCACAACGCTCGATCGCCAAATCAGGGAGAATGAATGCGATGATCCCCATCCTCTTGGCACAATCCAGCGCTCCGGGGGGTCGTGAAGAGATTTACTTCTTCGTCGCACTTGGCCTGCTCGGACTTGCAATCGTGCTGCTCATCCTCGAGCTCTTCCTGCCGACTGCTGGGGTGCTCTCCGTCTTGACGGGCGTCAGCGCAGTTGCCTCGATCGCTTCGATGTTTGCCTACGATGTGACTTGGGGGGCGGTGTATCTCGCGATTCTCTGCGCGGGAAGTCCAATCGTCTTGGTCCTCGTTTTCAAGGTCTGGTCGAAGACCCCCCTTGCACGACGCATGGTTCTCAAGGAGGACGCAGATGGAACCCGACACCCTGTTGAAGAGGGAGATGATGCGCGCACCAATCCATCCATAGGCGCGACCGGCTCTGCAGCGCGCTCGACGGCCCAACAGCTTGCCTTGCTGGTCGGTCACTCGGGGGTCGCCGCGACCACGCTGCGCCCTGTTGGATTCATTCGTATCGATGGCGCTCGGATCGAGGGAGTCGCAGAGAGCGGATTCATCGCTCAAGGCGCGGCCGTGAAGGTGATCGACGCGCTCGAGGGACAGCTTCGGGTTCGCGAGGTCCCTCAGTCGCATCCCGATGACCCGGCGCGTTCACCGTAAGATCAGGCGATGATCACTCCACCACTCATTCTGGCGATGGAAGCATGGGCTTGGATCGGGCTTGCCGTCGTCGCCGTCATTGGACTTGTCTTGCTGCTCATCATTGGGCAATATGTTCAACTCTGGCTTCAAGCTTGGCTCAGCGGCGCGCCCGTCAGTTTGCTCGATCTCGTCATGATGCGGCTTCGCAAGGTCAACCCTTCGCTGATCGTCCTCAATCGGATCAGTGCCAAGAAGACCGGACTCGAGATCAGCACGCAGAACATGGAGGCTCACTTTCTCGCTGGGGGAAGGGTGACCAATGTCGTGCGGGCCATGATCGCTGCGGAGAAAGCTGGTATCGACCTCCCCTGGGATCGTGCGGTCGCCATCGACCTCGCCGGACGCGACATCGTGGACGCGGTCAACACCTCGGTCATGCCCAAGGTGATCGACTGTCCGAATCCTGCCTCGGGAAAGCAGACCATTGATGCGGTCGCGAAGGATGGGATCCAACTCCGCGCCAAAGCTCGCGTCACCGTGCGCACAAACATTTCTCGCCTCGTCGGCGGCGCGACCGAGGAGACGATCATCGCCCGTGTCGGCGAGGGCATCATCTCCACAATCGGTTCAGCACTCGATCATAAGAGTGTGCTCGAAAACCCCGATCGCATTTCCAAGACCGTGCTTGCGAAGGGTCTCGACTCCGGCACCGCTTTCGAGATTCTCTCCATCGATATCGCCGATGTCGATGTCGGCGAGAACATTGGGGCACAGCTTCAGGCCGCGCAAGCCGAAGCCGATACCAAGCGGTACCAAGCTCAGGCTGAACAACGCCGTGCACTTGCCGTCGCGCAAGAAGCAGAGCATCTCGCCGAGGCGCAGAAGAACCGTGCCATTGTCATTCTGGCCGAAGCTGAGATTCCGAGGGCAATCGCCGAATCCTTCCGAAACGGTCATCTCGGTGTGATGGACTTCTATCGAATGAAGAACATGAATGCGGACACCGATATGCGGTCAGCGATCGGCAAGCACCCGACCTAAGCCCCAGCCACGCGTGGAAGAAGAGTCACAAGCCATGGATGGCACTCTGAGAGTCCCCCCAGACGGGTTGCCAAAGATGTCTCTGCGCAGCAAGATCCTGCAGGGGATCGGCTACCTCGTCGGGCTTGTGATTCTCGGATGGTGCGTGCAAGTTGCCTTCGTGCAGGGAGACTGGTCTCGGGTGCGTGAGGCAGATCCGATGCTTGTTGCCGGCATCGTGCTTGCAAGCATCGCCAGCATCCTCCTCAACGGAATTCTCTTCCGCCTGACCCTCGAACCAGTTCGTCCGAGGGTTTCGGCGGCCGGCGCACCGCGAGTTCCGCCACTGCCCGGCACCGCAGCGCTGATCGGCGTCAATTGGGTTTGCACGCTCGCGAACTTCGCGCCGCTGCGACTTGGGATGATCGCGCGCATCACCTATCACATGCGCGTCGACCGTCTGCGCTTTATGGAGATTGTCCCATGGTTCGCTCTTGACTTGGTGACCTTTCTGCTCCCGATTGCTGGGATCATCGGCGCGACGCTGTTCGTGCGATCATTCGGGTTGGGCTGGATTGGACTGACGGCGGCGTTGATCACGATTCTGTCGCTCTTGCTCTGGAGGGGATCGAAACTTCGCCTGGTCCCCGCTCGCCTGCGTGAGACTGCACGCATCATCGGCGATGGTCGATCGCTGCTCATCTGTCTGCCGATCCGCTGCCTTGATCTTGCCTGCAACGGACTGCGCACCATTCTTGCCGCGCAGATCCTCGGACTCGACCTTGATTTCGCGGAGAGTTTCGCCCTCGCCTCTGCAGGACTCGTTGCAAGCCTCGGACCACTTGGACGACTTGGCTTTCGTGAGGCCGGATTCGCGCTCTTCGCGCAACTGCTCTCAGCAAAGGGTTTCGAGGGTGGAATCGATGCAGCCTTCATCCAACTCTCCATGCTCGATTCGGCCGGCGAAGCGATCGCAGCACTGCTTGGCGGCATTCCACTTTCCATTTGGATGACACGACGGATCCTCGCGCCAGACCCGACTACGCGTACTGCGCGGCGATGAGTCTGCGCAGTCCTTCTTGCTCGACCAAGTAGGACAGTCGCATTCGCTCCGACCATCCGCCAAGCCAAACCGCGCGCCCGGCAGTGCGATCGACGCGACCGATGGCCGCTTGGAGGTCGACGAGGCGCACCAATCGTTCACCCGATCCCGCCGCGTGCAGGCGCGCCAGCCAGCCAACACACGCAGCAGAAAGTGCCAGCGCCGCGAGACCCTCAACTGCGGACCATCCGTAGTAGCCCGATCCCCACACCCGCCCACCCTCGATCGATGCGTGCAGCCACCGGGTCACCAATTCGTCGCAGGCCAGATGATCGGATGATTGCCGCAGCGATCCGACCCGAGAGACTCCGCCGAATGTCACCTTGGTCGGCCATCCAACCCCAACGGGCGGAACCACGCTCTCGCCGCTTCCCCGCCGCCACGCACGACCGCGACGCAATTGGCTCAGAATCGAAATCACACGCAGAGGTGCACCCTGGGCAATCGGCTTGGGATCTTCGGTCCGCGAAAAGATCGCGTTCTGAAAGAGCGCGGTTTGCCGCGCCGTCGGGATGGCGATCGGATGCAATGGCAGTTCGTCGGCGAGCGCGCCAAAGAGGACAGACATGAGCTCCTCGAAGCGTTTGCCACGAACCCGGTTCAGCCGAGCGATACGAAGCGTCTGCGCGATCCACGCGAGCCCGTCGAGACGCACTGCGAGCGGAATCGGCTCGCGCAGCCAGTGCACAAGTCGAGTGCTGAGCACATGCAACTCGTTCGGTTCCGCATTGCGACCCCGCGCGAGCGAGGCACCGCGCGCCGGGCTGATCACCTCCGGCAGCCCGCGCAGGACGATGCGAAGTGCATCCGGAACTTGCTCATTCAAGAGTCTGCCCTTGTTCTCAATCACACTTTGACAGGCGAAACTCACTCCCATCTGGCTCGCGTTTTCCCCCGGCGCGACCATGTATGGAAAGAGTTGGCAAGCGATCGGCTTCAACTCAAATCCGAATTCTGCGTGGATGCGACATCGACCATTCTCGAGCAAGAAGACACACGCGCCATCCGCGCGTTGGCGCAGGTATTGCCTTCCTCGAAACTGCACGACAGGGTTCTCGCCGAGTCGAGACTCCCACGCCTGCTCAGAAAGGCGCCGAACATCCGCCTGGCGAAGTTGCACGGTGAAATCTCGGCAACAGTTGCCGCAGCCATGACAGGTGTATCGCTGGCCAGCCGTCGCCAATGCCAAGATGGGAAGCGCGATCGTCACTCAATCAGGATACGGAGGGTCAACTCGCGTCGGGCTCCGCGCGCAGTCTCGCCAAGAACCCCGCCATCGCGCGCGCTGCGCACCCGCGGTGGCTTCTTGCGTTCTTTTCAGACGGCGAGAGTTCCGCACTCGTGCGACCACTGGCATCGACAACGAAGTAGGGGTCATAGCCGAATCCATTTGCTCCACGGGGTGAATCTGCGATCACACCAACGAACTCGCCAACCGTCTCGGCGATCACAGAACCATCCGCTGCAGCGAGGCACATCGCACAAATGAACCGGGCGCCCCGCGACGCGCTTGGCCGCGCGGCGAGTTCGCGCTGCAACTTTGCGTTGTTTGCCGCATCGCGCTCGGCGCGGGTCCCACCGACACCCGCCCACCGTGCGCTGTGAATCCCTGGATTCCCCCCGAGCGCATCGACCGAGAGTCCCGAGTCGTCGGCCAGCACGGTTCGCCCAATCGCTCGCGCATACCCAACTGCCTTCAACCGCGCATTTTCCGCGAAGGTGGATCCATCCTCCTGCGGTTCCGCAAGATCACCAGATGCGACTTCGTTCAGGGACAGCACCTCAATCCCCACTTCTCCGAGTATCTCGCGAATCTCAATCACTTTGTGCGGATTTCCCGTCGCCACGACAATCGATGCTCGCGCGGGAGTCGTCATCGGATCGCTCACAAGATCAGGTCTGAAGCACGCCAGTCTGAAACGACGCGGCGATCGGTGCCTGCGCGGCGGCACGGAGTGCCAGAATCAACTCGGCACGGGTGTGATGCGGCTCAATGATGCGATCCACCCAGCCACGGCTCGCTGCGTACCGAATGTCCTGCTGCTCTTGATAGGACGCTGTGATCGCCGCGAGCAACTGCGCACGGGTGGCATCATCGATCGCTTCACCCTTGCGTTCCCGCGAAGCAAGGTCGATCTGCAGCAGCGTGTTGGCCGCCTGTGCTGCTCCCATCACCGCGCACCTAGCGCCGGGCCACGCCAGGGTGATGAAGGGGTCGAACGCCCGTCCACACATCGCATAGTTCCCCGCGCCATACGAGTTCCCGGCGATCAGCACAATCTTGGGAACGATTGAGTTGCTCATCGCATTCACCATCTTCGCGCCGCTGCGGATGATCCCAGCTTGCTCACTGTCGCGCCCCACCATGAATCCCGTTGTGTCATGGATGAACACGAGGGGAATCCTCCGCTGATTCACATCCATGATGAACCGCGCAGCCTTGTCGGCGCTATCGTCGTAGATCACGGCAGGCATGCATTGCGTGGATGTCGGTCCAGACTTGCCGCGTGACAAGTGCCGCTCACTCAGCTTGCGCTGATTCGCGACGATTCCAACCGGAAACCCGCCAATGCGCGCGTACAAACAAACCAGCGATGGACCAAACTCTGCGCGGTACTCGTCGGCGGATCCGCGATCAACAACACACTTCAAGAGATCGCGCATGTCGTACTGCGCGCTCGGCTCGTTGCGATAGATGCCATAGACCTCCTCCGCCGCTCGCTCAGCATCGACCGCCTCGACAGGCGGCGCGCTCACCTTGGGAGCAGACGCGTTCATCAACATCAGTCGTCGCAGGCGCGCAATGCAGGTCGGATCGTCCTTCTCGTGGAAATCGATCGTGCCAGAAATCTGGGCGTGCATCGTTGCGCCGCCGAGTTCCTCGCTCGAGACCTCTTGACCAATCGCAGCCTTCACGAGGGCGGGACCAGCGAGATACAGCCCACTTCCCTCGGTCATCAAGAGCGTGTCACACAGCACGGGCAGGTACCCACCGCCTGCAACGCAGTTTCCCATGATCGCTGCATACTGCGAGATGCCAGCCGCAGAAATCACGGCGTTGTTGCGAAAGATGCGCCCAAAGTCGTCGGTGTCAGGAAAGACATCCTCCTGAAGCGGCAAGAACACGCCTGCACTATCAACGAGATACACCAGCGGAAGTCGCGCGCGCTGGGCAATCTCTTGCGCTCGGATTATCTTCTTGCAGGTCATCGGGAAAAACGCTCCTGCCTTGACCGTCGCGTCATTGGCGATCACCATGCACAGTCTTCCGGCGATCTCTCCGATCGTGGTGACAACGCCGGCGCTGGGTGCTCCGCCGTACTCGCGGTACATGTTCCACCCCGCCATGAGCCCACACTCGCACTGCGGTGTCGCGGGGTCAAGCAGCAGACCCACCCGCTCGCGAGCAGTCAGCCGACCGAGCCGATGTTGGCGCTCAATTCCATTGGCACCGCCACCCTGTTCAATCTTGGCAGACAGCACCACAAAATCGTCGGTGGCGGCTCGCAGACCATCGGAGGCGATCTTCATCCGAGGAGGATAGTTCGGGATCGCTCCACCCCCCGGAGATGTCGCGCCGTCGGCATCCAATGAGCGGCTTCAATCGGCCTGTTTGGACCCCGCTCGTTGACCGAAATCGCCTCGCTTGGTAGCCTTCGGGACTCAAATTCAAGGATCCAAGAACAGTCGTTCGAGACGGACGACCAATGAAAGCAACTCATGATTTCAACCATCGACAAAGCAACAGTGATCGCGGCAAACCGCCACCACGCCAAGGACTGCGGATCGACAGAAGTCCAAATCGCCATCCTGACCGAGCGCATCAATTCGCTTCAAGGTCACTTCAAGTCGCACGCCAAGGATCACGCCGGCCGCCGCGGACTCCTCCTCATGGTCAGCAAGCGCAATCGCCTCCTGCGATACCTCGCCGACACCGAACGCGTGCGTTACGCAACGCTCATCAAGAAACTCGGATTACGCAAGTAATTCTCCCCGCCCCGCGAGGGCAGTCGCCCGTTCGCAGTCGCCACCATGGTGCGAACTGGCCTCTGCCCTCATCGGGGTTTTCATCCGGTCGCGCCTCAACACCTGAACACACGCGACGATCTCACCTCGTTTAGAAAGGCATCAAAATGACATCACGACCACACATCACCGTTGAGAGGGAAATCGGAGGACGAATCCTCCGCCTCGAGACGGGCAAGATCGCCAAGTTGGCGAGCGGAGCGGTCCTCGCAACCTTCGGAGAAACCGTCGTCCTCGCGACCGCCGTCCGAGCCAATCCGCGCGCGGGCATCGATTTTTTCCCGCTCACCTGCGACTACCGCGAGAAGGCACCGGCTGGTGGGAAGTATCCAGGCGGCTTTCGAAAGAAAGAAGGTCCGCCGAGCGAGAAGGAAATCCTCACGATGCGGATGATGGATCGTCCGATCCGACCACTCTTCCCCGAAGGATTCGTGGACGAGGTTCAACTGCAGGTTCTGGTGCTCTCGCACGATGGCCAGAACGACGCCGATGTCCTTGGCTGCTCCGCCGCGTCTGCAGCTCTGCACATTTCCGATGCGCCGTTCAACGGTCCGGTTGCAACGGTGCGTGTCGGTCGCATTTTTATCGATGATCAGCCGCACTTTGTCATCAACCCAACCCAAGCCCAGATGGAGTTCAGCGATCTTGATCTGGTGCTCTCCGGTCACTGCGACGGAATCAACATGATCGAGGTTGGCGCTGCCGAAATCAGCGAAACCGACATGGTCGCTGCGATTCGCTTTGGCACCGAAAACGGCCTTCGACCGATCTTGGATCTCATTCATGAACTTCACACCAAGTGCGGCGCGCCTGCCAAGAGGCTCGGCGAGTCCACGGCGCCATCCGCCGAAGTGATGGCTCTCGTGAAGGAGAAGGCCTACGAACCCCTGCTCGCTGCGCGACAGATTCACGGCAAGCATGCTCGAAACACAGAGGTGGATCGCGTCAAGAAGTGGACGATCGATTCGCACTTTCAGATCCCCGCGGGTCTGAGCTACAGCGATCATCTTGTGGCCGAGCGCAAGGCGCGCGAGGCGAAGGAATCATTGCGTCTGCTCGAGAAGAAGATCACCCACTACTTGGTCGCTGAAAAGGGAGTCCGCGCAGATGGTCGTCCTCTGCGACAGATTCGCCCGCTCGATATGAGCGTTGCGCTCTTGCCCCGCACCCACGGATCTGCGTTCTTCCAGCGCGGCGAGACGCAGTCCATCGTGACCTGCACGCTCGGCACAACCAAAGATGAGCAGATCGTCGATGGCCTGATGCCCGAGTATGCCAAGAAGTTCTACCTTCACTATTACTTCCCTCCATTCTGTACCGGCGAGGCTGGTCGAATCACCGGACCCGGTCGCCGCGAAATCGGACACGGCGCGCTTGCCGAGCGCTCACTCCTCGCCATCCTCCCTAGCGCAGAGGACTTCCCATACACCGTTCGCCTCACCAGTGAAATCACCGAGAGCAATGGCTCGTCGAGCATGGCCAGCGTCTGCGGCGGATGCTTGGCGCTCATGGATGCGGGCGTCCCGATCAAGGCGACCTGCGCAGGCATTTCCGTCGGTCGCTTTACCAGCGCCGATGGTCGCGTCACCCATGTCACCGACATCATCGGCGAAGAAGACTTCTTCGGCGAGATGGACTTCAAAGTCTCTGGGACCCGCGATGGAATCACGGGCATTCAGTTGGATTTGAAGGCACGCGGACTCTCGATCGAAGAAATCACGACCATCTTCGTTCAAGCGAAGGAAGGCCGACTGTTCCTCATCGACGAGATGGAAAAGACCCTTGAGAAGCCACGCGGCGATATCTCTCCGCTCGCTCCGCGGATCACGATCGTGAAGATCGATCCGGAAAAGATTGGAAAGGTCATCGGTCCGGGCGGCAAGATGATCCGCAGCATTCAAGAACGCACCGGAGCGCAGATCGACATCGAAGAAGACGGCACGGTCTTCATCGCCTGCTCCAATGCTGCCAACGCCGCACAAGCGCGCGCCGAAATCGAAGCGCTCGGCGCGGAGATCAAGGTCGGCACGATCTACGAGGGACGGGTGGTCTCGATCAAGGAATTCGGCGCCTTCGTGGAATTGGCGCCGGGAACTGACGGCATGGTGCATGTCAGCGAACTCGCTCACGGCTATGTGCGAAGTGTCACCGAAGTGCTCAAGATTGGCGACTCCGTGCGCGTCAAAGTCATCAGCGTTGACGACACGGGACGAATCAAATTGAGCCGCAAGGCCCTCCTTGATCCACCGGATCCAGCACTCGTCGGAGCAGAGGGCGAAGGCGCACCACAAGGCGAAGATGGTCGACGGGACGACCGTGGCGACCGCGGACGCGGCGGTCATGGTGGTCATGGTGGCCATGGTGGCCGCGGGCGCCGCTAAATCCAGCCCACAACAGACCTTGCACCTACACAGGCGGCGCGATCAGATCGCGTCGCCTTTTTTTGTAGAAAAACGCATCCCTTTTCCGACTCCTTGTTGCAGGATCCCATTTTCTGAGGCACAATGGTTGTGATCGACTGGGTTGTGCGATCCCACAATGATGCTGTGGATTGGTCGTTGTGTTCGCGTAGATTTCGGAACGGGTTCGTGGAGGTACGCAATGTCTGAAACCGAGCAGAAAATCCAAGATTCCGAAGGCATCGTCAAGTGGTTCGATGCGCGCAAGGGATTCGGATTTATTGTTGGACCGCAGGGCCAAGATATTTTCGTGCATTTCAGTGTGATTGATCAAGAGCAAGGCTTTCGAACCTTGCGCGACGGGGAAAAGGTCATCTATAGCGCCCAGTCCGGGACCAAGGGTTGGGCAGCATCTCACGCACGAGCGGTCGCGCGTGCGATCGCACCAACCGCTTGAGTTGGAGTGCATGGCCGGCCCTGGTGATTTCCTCTCTTGCCTTTACTCTCGGCGTGATTCTCGGGGTCTCGACCTGCGCGCTGGCATTTCTCATCTTCTTTCGGCGGCGCAGCGAACGTGCGCAGCGCGCCGAGCGGAGGGCCGTTGCCGCAGAACGGCTCGCTGAACTTGGTGCCTTGACCGGCGGGCTCGCGCACGAAATCAAGAACCCACTCTCGAGCGTCGTGCTCAACGCCCAGTTGCTGCGAGAGGCTGTCCTCGATGCCGAATTGCCCAAGGAGGAATCGCAGCGGATCGTACGGCGGGTCGACACCCTCGCCCGCGAAACGGCGCGGCTCAAGGACATCCTGGAGGACTTCCTTCGCTTCGCGGGAAGGATCCAGCTCGATCGGCAACCCTGCGACTTGCGGGTACTCATCGACGAACTCTCCGATTTCGTTCATCCGCAATCCGAACTGACCGGTGTGCTGCTACGCAGCGACCTCCCACCACAGCCAGTTGTCGCCAATGTCGATGCGGGACTGCTCAAGCAAGCGGTGCTGAACCTCATGCTCAACGCAATGCAGGCCATGGACTCCGTCGCCCCACCCGCGCGACGGGAACTGATCCTGCGTGTTGAGGGCCAACCCGCCAATCCTGGGTTACCCCGCGAAGTCTCAATCCATGTCATCGACACGGGACCGGGTATTCCCGAAGGTCTGCGCGAGGAGATCTTCCGCCCTTACATCACATCCAAAAAGGGCGGGAGCGGATTGGGACTCGCCGTTGCCCGCCGAATCATCGAAGAGCACGGAGGATCCATTCACCTCTTCAGCGAAGTTGGTCGCGGGAGCGACTTCCGGATTTCACTTCCCAGCACCTCGTGAATCGAATCAGCGCGCCGGCCCTGTTCCGCGCCGTCAGTCGATCCAATCTTTCGCCTTCAATCGCTCCGGGACATAGACCTCACTGACATACGAGATGTCCTTGGTGATGAGCGATTCGACTTCCATCTTGAAGCCGTTGCGAATCATCAATTGAATCTCCTTCTGCCAGTGCTTTTTCTTCACGAACCACGGATACTCGGCAATTTGCTTGGCGCGCTCAATGTCGCGATCGTTGAGCGAAATCTTGACATCGTCTGAGAGACCGCATCGCGCAAAATCCCCCGATCGGATCCCGAGGTACTTCGCATCGGGGATTGCCATCCGCTCGCTCTCGAACGCCAGATTGATCGACCCCTGCTTGATCACCGAATAGATGTAGTGACCCCAGGGATCACAGTCCAGAAGGCAGTAGATCGGAAGTCCAAGCTCCTTGTGAAGTCGATAGAGCAAACGCCGCACACCGCGCGGTGGCTGCCCACTGCCCTCAGTCAGAATGCAGTTGTGCTTTTCCCAGAAGCGATCCTCGTTGAAGCGACTCCAGACCGTGTCCTTCTCCACATGCAGCACGAACTTTGCCTCACACTTTCCAAACTGCACAACGCCTGGTTCACAAATCGAAGGGATCGCATACCCCCCCGTTCCCATCCTTCGACAATCGATTGGATCGCCGTTGTCCACGACGGTGATGTTTCCAACCATCGTCCCGCGCTTCTTGGCAAAGAGATGCAAGTTCTCGCGCAGTGTGGAGAGCGAAACCTCCAGATCTTCTAGGATCCCATCGGACTCCTCCTGGTCATCAAAGGTCTTCTCCTTCGTGCCAGGAATGGAGTGCAAGCTCATGTAGTACATCCCGCGCAAACTCAGCGTTTTCCGCGCTTCGAGAAGGTCTTTGCACCCCTTGGAAAGCAGAACGGTCTGCATGAACTTGCGAGCCTGCCCGGTGTTGAAGAGGTTTCGCCGCATCGTGGCGTCCCCCATCTCGAGCAGTCGACGGGTTTCGTTGTACGAAGTGTTCGATATGGTTCGGGTGGGCACATCGACGAATGGATCGGACTCCGCGAGTGCCGCCTTCGCAACGGATCGACCCAGCTCCGTAATCTTTTCGAGCGTCTTGTCACGGGTCGCCTGATTCCCAACCGCACGCTTTGGTGTTGCGGATATCGATTCACTTTCCTTCGACTTCTTTGCCATAGAGTGCCTTATCTAGTTCTTCTTCCGTGACCTCTTCGCTTCGCCGGTGCCATCCTCATCACCAAAGAGCGTCTTTGATTGGCCGCCACCCTCTTGGTGCGACTTCCGCTCATCTTCCCCCGCGCGCGCTGAACGGACAGGAAGGATCACCACAGAATCGTCCCGCCCGAATGGATCAGCGTCCTTCACCCGTTTGCCTTCGTCATCGAGTATCGCGTCTGCTTCCTCGGTCTTCTTCTGCGCGACCCGCATGAGTGATTCGTAGATTTTCTTCGCGGAAGTACCAGTGATCGCCTCGGTTGCCTGGGCGATTTCACCGATGTACCGCTCAAAGATGCTCCGCCGCTCCCCCTCATTTCGCATCCGCTGACGCCGTCGCAAGTAGATGCCAAGCTTTCGCCCAACTTCCTGAAGCGCGAGTTTCATTTCCTTGCGGATTTCGTCGTAGTCGGCAATCGCCTCCTTTGATTCACTCGTAAAGGGAACCCACACACTCGCCATGTGCACCATCACCACAACGGGACCATCTGGAAGCGAACCACGGGACTGCGAAATCCCGTAGTTCTTCCAACTCGTCTCCAGCACCGCTTTGAACGAAGCGCAGGCGGATTGCTGATAGAGCAGTGGCACCCGATTGGCGAAACGAATCACACGAATCAGCTCGTCCTTTGGCAATTCCCCACCGAATGCGAGCCCCACTTCAATCAGAAACGGGTTGCCCCGATAGACATCCGCAGGACGCGTGCACGCAGTAAAAAACTCTGCCTTCAACTCTTTCAACAACCCTGACAAGAGTGCCTTCGTTCCGATGGGAACAAGACAGTCCGTGGGCGGCGCCATGATTCGCACCTCCTGAATCGCCTTGTAAATCGCTTCCGCCTCCTTGTGCCCGATCTGCGTTACCCAAGTTCGCGGGGTGATCCCCGCGCGCTGACAAATCTCCTTCGAGACTGACGGCGACACCCGCGAGAACTCCTCCTGCAGAAACCCACCGATTTGCGTCCGCGCGGTTCGTTCGATCATCTGAATCAGTGTTCCAAGTTCGATGCCCTTGGGGTGCGGCAAGATTTCCTTCGACTCCGGTGGGAGCTCGCTTGTCCCGCGCTTGAATTCGATCCGTTCGTTATTGGGATTGACGAATGTGAACGAGGCGTGCGGATTGGCGATGGCAGTCTGATCGAGATACTCGTCTACTGACTGTCGCCCCAACTGGTATCGCCCCTCCAGTTCGATCGATACTTGCGTGCCGTGGCCATCCGAAAACAGCCCGTCATCCTCCGGATGCTCGGTCTCGCTCACCACATCCGCACGGTTCTTGGAAGTGTCCATCTTCAAAAGCACTTCAACCGCAGGTTTCTTCTTGCTCGTCTTGGAAATGACGAGCACAGGCTGGCCAGTTGTCATCAATCCGTACATGCCAGCCGCAGAAATTCCGATCCCCTGCTGTCCGCGACTCATCTTCAGGCGATGGAACTTTGATCCATACAGCAATCGTCCGAAGATGTTTTCGATTTGCTTGCGAACGATTCCAGGACCGTTGTCGCGGACGGTGACCTTGAACCGAGTCTCCGATCGCTGCAGCAGTTCGACATAAATGTCTGGCAGGATCGCTGCTTCCTCGCAGGCGTCGAGCGCATTGTCCACGGCCTCTTTCACCGCTGTTAGGAGTGCCTTTCGCGGATTATCGAAGCCGAGTAAGTGGCGATTCTTCGCAAAGAACTCGCTGACCGAAATCTCGCGTTGGCGATCCGACATCTCCTCGGCTGTCGCCCCCTTGCGGCGAGCTGCTGGCTTCTTAGGTTCTGTCTCTGGTGGGGCGTCCATGCCGACTCGGATCCTACTCGATCAACATCCTCGCTTTCTCGATGCGCCCGGACCATACGCTTCCTCGCTACGATTCCCCCCCCACACGACCGACCGACGAAAGGAACCACATGGAAACAACGCTCATCATTCTCAAGCCCGACGCAGTGCAGCGGGGGCTGATCGGATCCATCACATCACGATTCGAACAAAAGGGATTGCAAGTCGTGGGGATGAAGATGATGAAAATCTCGGGCGAACTTGCCGCCGAGCATTACAAGGATCACGCCACAAAGCCTTTCTATCCTGGACTCGTTCGGTTCATGACCAGCGAACCAGTCGTCGTCCTGGCGCTTCGCGGCCTCGGCGCGATCGCTGTCTGCCGAAACCTGATGGGCGCGACATTTGGATCCAAGGCTGCAGCGGGAACGATTCGAGGCGACTTCGGCATCTCGAATTCGTTCAATCTCGTGCACGGCTCAGACAGCCCCGAAGCGGCGACCCGCGAACTCTCGCTCTTTTTCAAGACCGGTGAAGTTCTCGGCTACGCCCGAGCGACGGATGCCTGGGTTTATGATTCCACAGGCGGAAAGACCGAGTAGGACCGTCGGACGGGTGCCACGCGCGCCGCGTCGCCTCCTCCGAAGGTCCCGCGCCGAGTCGAAAAGTTCCGTTATTGGACGAAAACTTGGCATCGCAAATCTTGCGGAAAACGCTGCGAACGCGGTGGCAACCGCCGCGTATAGACAGCGTATTCAAATCCTCGTGGGACCACTGTGTTGTTCCGTCCATGGAGAAATGAAATGCCCAAGTCAGTAACCAACAGACCCATCGCGACGCGCCAAAACCCCGAGAGTTGCGAACCGCTCAAAGTTCGCCGCTCGGCATCGTCCATCGTGTTTGGATCGACTCGGCTGCCCGCGGGGAGTTTCTCACCGCGAGAACGGGCGACACTCGAAGCTCTTCAGGCCAGCGAGGTCGAGTTTGTCGATAACCCCCAATTCCACAGGGCTGGTGCCCTGCGCCGGATCTTCGACGAACCCGCCGCGATTGCACCTCCGGATGTTTCGTGGTACCGACCCCTGCTCGACGAACGCCCGCTCGCCCCAACCCGAGACAGAACGCCGCGGACCTCCAAGTCCGTTGTTCTCACAGCAGCCCAGGAGCGCACCATCTTCGCACAGCTCAATTTTGCGCGATTTCGGGTCGCCGACCTGCGGCGGCGCGCGCTGCGCACCGAGCTCACCACCGCACGAGCACGGGAGATGCTGGTTTGGCACGCCACGGCGGAACGCGTGCGAAAGCAGATTGCAGAAGCGAATCTGGGTCTTGTGTTGGCCATGTCCAAGCGCGTGCGATCCGCCGAGTTGGACTTTGGAGACTTGATGAGCGAGGGAAACATGGCGCTCATGCGATCCGTCGACAAGTTCGACTTCGGTCGCGGGTTCAAGTTCTCGACCTACGGCTGCCGTGCAATTCTCAAGGCATACAGCCGCTTGGGGCTCAAGACCCAAAAGTACCGACAGCACTTTCCGGTCGAGTTCGATCCGGAACTGGAGCGCGCTGATCAGGCCGGCGACCTGCGCGCCAAGCGGGCGAACGACGACCTGCAGGAAGTCAAGGACCTCTTTCACAGCAATCGAGCTGGCCTCTCGGAGATCGAGCGGACCGTGATCTTCCATCGCTATGGACTCGATCGCCCGATCCACGCCGCAACGCTCACCCTGGAGCAGGTCGGATTGATTGTCGGAGTCACCAAGGAACGCGTTCGACAGATTCAGAACAAGGCCCTTGAAAAAATCCGTCTTGCGATGATTTCGATGAGCCCATCTCTCGCGCGTTCACTGCCGACGATCGCCGGATTTCAGAATTGACATCAACCGCTGGTTCCGTGCGGTCGTGCACCTCGCGCCCGCGCCAATCGCAAGGCAAGACCGGCGATGACCGTTGTCAGCAGATGAAAGCCTGCGAAAATGATGAGCACATCGGCGTAGTTGGCATAGGTCGGCGCCTCTCCGCCGAGTGACGCGAGCAGCAGAACCGAGAGTGCTGTTCCACTCAGAAAGCCCAGATCTCCGGCACCCCGGAATGCGCCCAGCGCCATCGTCGCTGACCCTGAGCGGACCACAAGTGCCATCGAACTCGAAAAGAGCGCGCTCGCCGAGAGTCCAATCACAAGCATCACGGCGCCCAGTGGCAGCGGCTGATCCCCAACGGATGAGAGGAGCGCGAATCCCGCCGCATATGCGACTCCAGCGATGACACGAACTCTCAGACTTCCGAAGCGGTCGCACAACCACCCTGCAGGGCCAGTCCCGAGTGCCATGAGTAGGAGCGGCAATCCAACCAGCAATCCCCGCGCCAATGGTGAGTATCCGAGCACCTGCGCGAGTGCAATTGGCAGTGTTCCAGTGATCAATCCTCCCGTGGCTCGATCCGAAAAAGTCATCGCCAGCGAGGGCCAGATCGGATCCTGATCGGACAATTCCGCCACGCGCTCGACAGGCTCTGACGTGTCGACTCGACGGTGCGCAAGTGCGCTGCGTCGCATCGTGCTGCGGGTCAGCAGGATGATGAGCGCAACGAGCAGGCTCAAACCCGCGGACAACCCAAAGAGCCAGAGCGCAGAACTCCCCCCCTGCGATTGTCGGACAACCACACCACCAAACATGGCGCCGAGGCCAAGACCGAGCAGCAAGGGTGTCGACGCAATCCCCATACCCGTCGCGACATGATCCTTTGATGCTCTGCGAACCAGGTCAAAAAGTGCCGCAAAGACAATGACATCGGTCACGCCTTCGAGCGCGCGAACCACGAGTGTCCACTCCAGCCCAAGCGGACACGCCATCGCCCCAAGCAGCAGCGCATCAGCGATCGATCCCCAGAACACCATCTCCATGGAATAATCCCGGCGCCGAACAAGCCACAGCAAGGGCAATGCTGCGAAGGCTCCAAACAGATTGATGCCGTTGAACATCTGAGCGAGACCAGCACTCGCCCCATACCGATCCATGAACAACTCCTTGACGACCGGTGCGGCCATGGTGTCTGGCATTGCAGAGAGGAGGATCAGAATTGCCAACAGCAATCGCATGCCAACCGAGCCTAGTGCAGTTGCCTACACTGCGCCTTCGATGGCTGTAAACAAGGTTTATTCAACATGCTCATCCGCCTTGGAAGGGCTGCTTCGCGATGAACTTCTTGTCGCGGTCGGCGGCTTCGGTCTCTGCGGCATCCCAGAGAATCTGATCATCGCCCTGCGCGATAGTGGTGTGAGGCGTCTCACGATCGCCAGCAACAACGCTGGCATCGATGATTGGGGACTCGGGCTCCTCCTGCGGACGCGGCAGGTGCGCCGCATGATTTCGAGTTATGTCGGTGAGAACGCTGAATTCGAACGGCAGTTCATGGCGGGAGAGCTGGAGGTGGAGTTCACGCCACAGGGAACTTTGGCAGAGAGACTTCGTGCTGGCGGCGCGGGGATTCCTGCCTTTTACACGCGAACGGGACTCTCAACACCGGTCGCCGATGGTAAACCGCATGAGGTCTTCGATGGCGAAACCTTCCTGCTCGAACGCGGGATTCGGGCGGACCTGGCCCTGGTGAAGGCTTGGAAGGGAGACCACAGTGGGAACTTGATTTTCCGCAAGACTGCCAGAAATTTCAACCCGATGGTTGCGGCGTGCGGCAAGGTCTGCGTCGCGGAAGTTGAGCAACTGGTTCCCACTGGAGAACTTGACCCAGATCAGATCCACACACCTGGAATCTTCGTCGACCGAATCGTTCAGACGATCAGCGAAAAGCGAATCGAACAGAGAACCACTACCGCGCAATGACTGTCATAACGATTCCACTTAATGCTGAATCGCGACCGCATTATCGGACGCATCGCCCAAGCGGCATTGTTCGCCTTTGCCTCGGTCGAATCCGCCCTCGTCAGCCATTCAGTTACCCCAAAAACACGCCGAGTTTCTGCCATATCCCCGACCTCCACCCGTTCTGTTGGGACACTCAATCATCCGAGAAGGATTTCAGACCATGACACCATCTTTTCCCATGCGTACGTTCTTTGCTGCAGTCGCTCTGCTGGTGGCGATCTCGACCAATTCAACCCACGCCCAGATGGGACTGCAAGCTGGATTTGTCGAGGCCTTTCAGCCTGACTACCTCAATCGCGATGTCACCCTCTTCGTTGAATTCCTAGAGCTCGAAGATTGGCAACAACCGACCGTCGAGAGCCTCGTGAATGACTACTCGGGAGATTTCAAAGTGGGGGTCGACGGACTGCGCGACCAGATGAAGAATCTTAAAGACAAGATTCTGAGTGCCGGGGAACAAGGTGCCATCGGCGTGCTCATGGTTCCGATCAATCAGTGGGCACAAGAGAAGCGCCGACTCAAGCAGCGATTCGAGGTGAATCTCCGAAGCGTCCTGAGCGACGAACAGCAAGCACGGTGGCCCGGACTCGAGCGGGCAATGCGCCGCGAGAAGGAACTCCCCCGAGGAGTTCTCAGTGGCGAAAGCATCGACCTGCGCACGGTCTCGCGAGAGAGCGAGGTGCCGCCCGAGGTCATGCTCGCTGCAACGGAAGCACTCTTGAACTATGAGGCAGGGCTCGATGCGGCACTGCTCGCTCGCTCGACTCAACTCACCGAATCGCAAGACAAGATCAAAGAGGCAATGGTTGCCGATGATTTCGCAACTGGACTGAAAGAACTGGAGTTGATCGTGGCAACGCGTGTGGCACTTCGCGACCTGCAGGATCGCTCGATTGATTCGCTCGCGGCTGCCTACGGCGAGAAATGGGGCGCCGCATTCCGCGCACTTGCCCGCGCCACCGCCTACCCAACCGTCTATCGACCAAGCCCACTGATCCCATTCTTCGCAGCAGCTCGCGAAATCTCAGGACTCTCCCCCGAGCAGATCACTCAGATCAATGCGGTTGAAACTGCGTATGTCCCGTGGTATTCCGATTGGCAAGATCGATTCGCAAACGCGACGCGTACCGAGGAACCCAAGAAACAAACGGAGGAGACGCGCCGACGGATGAATCAGGGTTCACCAACGACCCCAAAGCCAGTCGCGGGCGGTCCCTATCAGTCACTTTATGCGGAGCGCGACGCGGCCGATGAGAAGGCGCGCGCCGACATCGCTGCGATACTCGGCGCAGAGCTCTCTGAACTCCTTCCTGGCGCGGCGAAGGCTGCAGCAGAGTCCGCGCGATCGCGGCCGGAGCAGAAGGCTGGATCGAACCGACCAGACTTCGGCAGTGAGTCCGCCAGCCCGCGCGAGACTCGCGGAGGAGACGGTGGCGATGCAAAGGCGATATCGCGCCAAAGTGCCCCGAGCAAGGCGCGCGAACCACGCGGCGCTTCGGGCGTGGATCCTTGATCTCTCGAGTAAGCGATGACACCCACGAGCCAACTTCAAATCGGTCTCCCAACCACCGACCTCTCTCCGACGGGTGCCGAGAGCGAAGCCGCCAAGATTCGCGAGCGCTGTCGCAGTCTCGGTCTTCAGTGGTTGGAAAAAACGCCCGAAGCGGATCCTGACGCAATCGCGCTCATCACAGCAGAAGTATCCGTCCGCGTGCGGGCGGTCCCCATTCGAGTCGAACGCGGCCGCTTGATCGTGGCGATGTTCAACCCTCTCGATGTCGGAGCCGCCGATGAGATCGCCGCGATCTCGAAACTACCAGTCACGCGAGTGGGCGTCGAAGCAGAGGGATTCGGCGAGCTGATGCGCCGGGCCTATGGGACGACCGCCGCGCGAATCGCGGAGTCATTGGCGGGGAGCGCGGAGCCCGCAGCAGAAGAGTCAATCCACAACATGGATGCAATCGATGCCGCCGATGTGCACCGCATGGCGGAACAACCAACACTCATCAACCTCGTCAACCTCTTCATTCTCGAGGCGATTCAGAGCCGAGCAAGCGACATTCACATCGAGCCATTCGAGCATGAGCTGAAGATCAAGTACCGCATCGACGGCGTATTGATCGAGCAACCCCCACCACCAAAGCATCTTCAGGCGGCACTCATCGGGCGCGTCAAGATCATGGCGATGATGAACATCGCCGAACGCTATGTTCCGCAGGACGGGCACATCACCCTGCGGTTTGAGGGACGCAAGGTCGACCTGCGCGTTTCAACGATTCCCACTATTTACGGCGAGAGCGTGGTCATGCGAATCCTTGACAAGAGCAACCTGCCTCTCGATTTGCAGAGTTTGGGAATGAGCGAACGACATCGCGCCACAATGGATCGTCTGATCGAGAAGCCGCACGGATTGATCTTGGTCACTGGCCCAACCGGTTCGGGAAAGACGACCACGCTCTACGCGGCATTGAGCAAACTCTACGACCCGCGCAAGAAAATCATCACCATCGAAGACCCTGTGGAATATGAACTGAGCGGAGTCAACCAGATTCCGGTCAATCCAAAGCGCGGGCTCACATTCTCGATCGGCCTTCGCGCGATCCTGCGCCAAGACCCCGATGTCATCCTGGTGGGCGAAGTGCGAGACAATGAGACGGTCGACATCGCGATTCGATCTGCGCTCACGGGCCATCTCATCCTTTCGACATTGCACACGAACGATGCGATCTCGAGCATTGGACGACTCATCGATATGGGGGCGGAACCATTCCTCGTTGCGAGCGTCCTTGAAGGACTCATCGCCCAGCGGCTGGGGCGCCGGCTTTGCAATGCGTGCAAGGCACGGATTCCATTCTCGGAGGACACCAAGTCTCGATTGACGGCGAGTGAACTCAGTGGCTTCGATGGGGGCGAGTGGCGGACGGTCGGCTGCGACGAATGCAAGAAGTCTGGATTCCGATCCCGTCTTGGATTCTTTGAACTCATCCGAATCAACCCAACACTTCGAAATGGGATTACCAAGCGACTCTCGGCGTCAGAACTCATAGAGTGTGTCGACTCTGACTTTGCGAACATGCGGCAGGATGGCATGAAGAAAGCCCAAGAGGGTTGGACCACTGTCTCTGAGGTTCTTCGGGCAACGCAAAATGTTGAAGATGGCCGCAACTAGGAGTTCGCATGCTGACATTTCGCTATCAAGGTCTCGGAACAGCCGCCAGCGGCGGAGTGATTCAGGCGTCTGACCGGGCCGATGCGCTTCGGATGCTGGCGCAGCAAGGCATCGTTGCGACGACCATCGAAGACGCCACAGCGCCACCGGGGAGCAGGCAATCCGCTGGACTCTCCAAGCGACTCTCCATCTCCCTTCGATCACGGACGGGGCGCCCAACGATTTCGCAATCAGACCTCACAAATTTCATCCGTGAGATTGCCACGGCGCTCGAAGCCGGACTTCCGCTGATGCAGGCACTCCGAACAGTCCGACGACAGGCCGCTGGTCGGGCGCTTCCGGTCATCATGGACTTCCTCATCGAGCGAATTGAGGCAGGAATTCCCTTGCATCAGGCTGCCAAGGAGTACGGACTTCCCTTCGATGAGATGACCATCGGTATGTTCCGAGCGGCTGATGCCTCTGGCCGCAATGCTGAAGTGCTCCACCAACTCGCAGATCTGCTTGACCGATCAGTCGAGCTCAAGCGAGAAGTAGTTGGCGCAACGATCTATCCGATGCTCGTTGCAGCACTCATCTCAGTGAGCATCGTGGTCCTCGTGACCTTCGTTCTTCCCCGACTGATGGCACCGATCGTGGGTCAGGCTGGCATGGTCCTCCCCTTCCCAACGCGTGTCTTGCTTGGACTCGCCGCGTTCATCGCCATGTGGTGGTGGGCCATCATCCTCGCCGTCGTCGCCGCCATCCTCGGGTGGCGACACTGGATTGCTCAACCAAAGAATCGATTTCTCTTCGACCTGACGCTTCTGAGAGTGCCGATTCTCGGTGTGCTGCTGCGCGATGTCGCGGTCGCCCGATTCACGCGAACGCTCGGGACACTGGTTTCGGCGGGTATCCCAATTCTTCAGGCGCTCCGCGTCGTGCGAGACACGCTTGGGAATGCGGCGATGATGTCCGCAATCGACGATGTGCAAGAGTTGGTGACCACGGGATCCTCGCTCGCGGATCCGTTGGAACGCTCCGGATTCTTCCCTCCCCTTCTCATTCAGATTGTCAACATCGGCGAGCGCTCGGGGCGTCTTGAAGTCATGCTCATGCACGCGGCAAATGCGTTCGATCGACAAGTCAATCAATCACTCAAAGTTTTTACGAAAGCGCTCCCGCCGATCCTCCTCATTAGTATGGGGGTTGTCGCTGGGTTCGTTCTGCTCGGCATCCTTCTACCACTTCTCCAACTTCAATCCGCCATCGGCGGATGATTCGAGGCATCCATGTCATCGACCAACCCACTCCACCGTTCCCCCTCCCGGCCCAGATTGGCGCGCCGCGCCTTCAGTTTGATCGAAGTCATCGTTGCGGTCACGATTGTCGCAATCATGGCGGCGGTCTTCGTTCCGCGGCTTACAAAATTCATTGGCAGCGCCAAGGACAAGCGCGCCAAGACGGAAGCGGCTTCACTGGCGCAGCAGGTCAAGCTCTATATGACCGAGGCGGGCATGAGCCGATGCCCAGAAGACTTTGACCTCGATGTACTCACCGATGGCGATGATCCATACCTCGAAAACAAGCAGGCATTGCTCGATCCTTGGGGGAACGCCTATGTCATCATCATTCCTGGGCAAGTCAACTTCGAGTTTGATCTCATGTCCTATGGGGCAGATGGACAGCCTGGCGGCGAGGGCGACAACAAGGACATCGTGAACGGGGAGAAATAGCGACTTTGCCTCGCCGCGCCTTTACCCTGATTGAGATCATCATCGCGGTGGTGATTCTCGCAGTTCTCGGCGCGCTGATCGTTCCGCGACTCACGCGGTCGATCAAGGCTGAACACGAGAATGCGATTGTGCAGATGGTCGACCTGCTGTCGATGTACGCCTTCCGCGATGCGACTTCGCCCCAACAGATTGCGCTCTGGCAAGATCCCGAGACTGGGTGGATCGCACTCTTGACTTCCGAACGAGATCTAACGGGCTCCGGCTCAAACTTCGAACAAACGCGCTTCGAATGGTTCGCCGATCGCCAGATTTCGCCGGTCGCGCTGCCGCGCGGAATGGAGTTGGCCGAGCTTACGATTGATGGAAATGATGTCACCGGGACCGACTGGCTCGCAGCGACCGTTCCGGGTGGCGGTCGCCCGAGTATTGAAATGCACTTCGTTTCAGGATCGATCGACACGGTGCTTCGACTCGACTCCAACACAGTGGTACCCGTACGTATCGATGCAGGGCAATCCGCCGATCGTGGGCGCGAGGCAGTGGATCTCGATGCGTATGGCAGCCGAGGTGAACAGTGGTGACCCCAACACGCCGTGCGTTCGCCTTGATGGAAGTCGTGATCGCCGGAGTGATCCTCGCCATTGGACTCGGATCAATCGTCTCCTTGGCAGCCCGCGCGCTGATGGATCAACAGCGGGGAGAACGCGCCGTCCTCGCCGCAGCCTTGCTCGACGAACTCCTGGCGAGCGTCTTGGTCGAAGGGCCGGAGGACTGGCCCAAGATGCACGACCGCACTGGAATGTGCGATGCGCCTTGGGATGACTTTGAGTATCAAGTGGATATTGAGAAGGCAGAACCGGGAGAACCCTGCGATGTGCTGGCGATCGTGCGCGATCCGGTCGGGCGAGAGTTCCGATGCGCCACGCGCATCGCACTTCGGTTGGGAGACGAGCCAAATCCAACCCGTCAACCATCGGAGGCTTTCGACCGCGAGGGCTACTTCGAGTCCAAGAGCGAGGCAACCGATGCGCCGAAGTAAGCCCGTCACCTATCGCGCCTTCACCCTCGTTGAGCTGATCGTTGCGGGAATCGTCGCTGTGATCGTGGTCGGAACGATCGGGACATCCCTCGGTCAACTTGCACGGGCGCGGGCAACCTCCAAAGTTCGACTCACCGCGCACCTGCGGGCAAACGCGGCTCTCGATCGAATTCGCCGAGAACTGCAACAGGTTGTTCGCAGCGACAATTTGCTGCACACGAGAATCCTGCTCGGCGACGGAATGATGGAGACTCCAATCGGTGAAGTCCCCAGAAGCGAGTTACTGCTCTACGCCACCAAACTCTCCGCAGTCCGCCAGAAGGCTTACAGCGGCGACGGCCTGGAGTGTGAGGTTCAAGTGCGTGTCGCTGAGGACGATCTTGGAAGCGAACTCTGGGTTCGCACGGACTCGGTTCCAGATGACAACGAGCGCGGTGGCGGCCGGGCGATGCCGATGATGGACGGAGTAGTCGGCCTGTACATCGAGGCCTATGACGGATCGGACTGGTACGACACGTGGGATTCTGACATTTATGGATTGCCATGGGCGCTCCGCGTCACCGTGACTTCTGCGGGAGATCCTGACGGCACCGATCCGTATGAAGATTCGCGTGAACTCATGAGCTTGCGGACGATTGTTCCAATCGATCGCGTCGTGCCTCCATACGAGGAGCCCCTCCCCGAGGAGTCGGGAGAGCTCACTGGGGGGGGTGTCGCGACTGCCGACGAAGCCGCTGGTGGTGGAAGCGCGGCGGGCACCGCAGCATCGGGAGGAATCACCGTTGATCCGACTGCAGGTGTGCCAGCCAACATTGGTATGCCGCAGGGCGGCGGATTCAGTGGTGGCCGCGGAGGGGGCGGCGGTCGTGGCGGCAGCAGTGGCGGCTCGGCGGGTTTAGGAGGTCGCGGTGCAGGTGGCGGCGCGCCCGGCAGTGGACGACCAACGGGCGGCGGCCCAGGGGCGCGTCCCAATTGAACTCGCGCCGCACGAGTCTCCGCCGCGGTTCCGTTCTGGTCATCGTGATCTGGGCGGTGGCGATCGCAGCGGCAATCGTGGGCGGGCTCCAGGTTCTTTCATTCCGCCAGGCGGTGCTCGGAAACGATGCTCTGGCTCGGGTTCAAGCTCGTTGGGCCGCCCGCGCAGGCGTCGAAGTCATGATCGCCATCATGGAATACCACACCCAGAACCCCGATCCAGAGGACGCCCTCGCCATGATCCTCGACCTGCAGGATCACTCCTCCGGCACCGTCGAAACGGGGGCGTATGACATTCGTCACTTTCTCGACGGTCAAGAATTCGCGGGTCCCCTCGATGAACATTCGAAGGCCAACATCAACCTGCTCTCGACTTCCGAAATGCTCAACATCCGGGGCATGATGCCGGATGTTGTTGGCGCGATTTTGGATTGGCGAGATGCCAACGAAGAGGCGAGCATGCTGGGAGTTGAAAAGACTTTCTACCAGAATCGCGGGCTCTCCTACGAACCGCGTAACGCAGATTTTCGCAGCATTGCCGAACTCGAATTGGTTGCCGGAGTCTGGCCCGAGTACGCCCGCGCCGAAGATTGGAATCTGAACGGACGACTCGACTCCAACGAAGATGATGGCGACCAAACTTGGCCAGAGGACAAGCCAGATGGAGTCCTTGAACCAGGTTGGTCAGGGATCCTGACTGCCGCCTCACGATCCTCGGCGCTCGCGCCGAGTGGTGAGCCACGCCTCAACCTCGCGACCGCCTCAACGCAGGAGGTTGGTGAGCGAACAGGGCTCACGGAAACGCAAGCAAACGCCTTGATCGCATACGCGAAGACGCCAAACGCTCGTTTGGAGCAACTCCTTTCTGTACCGCTCACAACGCTTTCGCAAGGTTCGACTGGTTCTGGTGCCGCCGGGAGCGCGGGTGGGAAGAGTGGCGGCGGATCCACCTCCGCGGGTGGCCGCACTGGGCGCTCGAGCGGTGGTCGCAGTTCCACGGGTGGCGCTGGTGCGCAAGGAGGTGCAGGGAATCTCGACAGCGCCGCCATTGGTCGGGTCTTGAACGAGTGCTCTGTGAGTGAATTCAAACGCCCGGGCCCTGGAAAAATCAACATCAACACCGTGTCGGGCACCGTCCTGCGGGAAGTCTTCGACTTGAATCCAAAGTTGGTCGACACGCTCCTTTCCCGTCGAGATGCAAAGCCGACCGGCCTGACAAGCTTGGCGGCGGTCCTCGATATCCCGGGGATGACAACCCAAGTGCTCGCGCCGCTCGCAAAGCACCTCGGGGTGCAGAGTTTTGTCTTCACCATCACCAGTCGTGGGCGATCCTTCATCAGCGGCGGAGAATCTGAAGTCATGGTTACGGTTGATCGTTCTATGCTGCCCGCACAAATACTCAGCTACCGCGAACCATGAGCCCCTCCCCGACTTCCACCAAACTTCTCGCAGATCCCGATCGGGTTGCAATTCTGTCTCTTCGCCAAAGGCAGGGCGAAGTTGCTGGTTGCGATGCGCTCTTGGCTCGCGTGCGCAATGGCCGCGTGGAATTGCTCGACTCGAAGGAAATCATCGGCTCAACCGCCTTGGTCGATGCGCGCTTGTGGATCGAACAAAACCTCGCGGCACGCACGATCGTGATGCTTGCCGGAAGCGATGTCGTTTGCAGAACAATGAAGATGCCGAGCGCGTCGGCGGATCAACTTGAAATGGCTCTTCGTCTACAGGTAGAAAACCTCTTGGTGGGAGGTGCGGCGCGATGGCGCACCAATGCTGTACTTCTTCCCACGAGCGATCCAGAGCGAGAGCGCGCAGCGCTGATGGTTGAGTGGCCGCTGGCAAGCGCAGGACCAGCCATTCCAAGTTCCCTCGTCGATCAACTCGACATCTCCTTTGCACCGCCGATCGCTGCCCTCGTGGCACTTGTGACTGGATCGATCTCCGACGGCGGGCCCGAGTCTCTCGCCGTCCACCTTGAACGGTCGACTGGCGCGATTTCCATCGCGTATTCAGATGGCATCCATGGCGCGTTTCGCACGGTTCGTGAAGATGGAACCGATGAGGCCGAGTGGAAGGCGGCCATCCTGCGCAGCACCATTGAGACTCTGCTGCTGGCGAATGTTCCAGAGCACGCTCTGAATGCTGCGGTGGGTTCGCTTGAAGCCGCCTTGCACGGGCAATCCGATGGACTCCTCGCCCCGCTGTCGAGCGGGGTCAGCGCATTCGAGATGCTTGCCGACAAGCTGCCAACCGACGCGATTTGGTGGACCCGTTATGGATTGCTGCTCGGCACCGCGATTGCCTTGAGCGGTCCGCTCGCGCGAATCTCCACGCTGAAGGCCCGCGCCCGCGTGGCGGATGAGAATCTTCGCGCGCGCATGGTGCGCGCAGCGAGCACGCCAAGGATCGCGACGCGCCTCGCAGTCGCTGCGCTGCTCGTTGCGGCAATCGTTCCCCCCGCATTTTCTGGAAGTCGTCTGCTGTACCTGAACTGGATGCTGCCCGACTCCGACGCGTACGAACGCGCATTGACCCGCTCGGATCAGCAGACGGCGATGTACCGCGAAATTGAGAAGTACGCGTGGCCGACGAGCAAGTTGCTCGCCGATCTCTCCTCGACGACGCCAGAGGGAATTGAGTTGGAGTCGATCGCACTCAATCAAGGCTCGGCGCTCGACCTACACGGAAATGCCAAGCCGCAGGGCAGTTCGAGTGCTGCGGATGCGATTCTGCTGATGGAACGACAACTCGTTGAATCGCGAATATTCAGTCGCATTGAGAAGCACTGGGATGCCCCCAATCAAAACGGCGTGATCAGTTTCGACATGAAGGCCACAGTCACGAACCCCACGCTGATCCCAAACTTTCCAGAGGCACAGGATTTCGCGCGACGCACTTTGCGCGATCGGCGGTACGGTGTTGCTGAATCGACAACGAGGCAACCCTCCATTGCGGCTGGGTCGGAATCGACGCAGACCGCGGCGGGTGAAATCTCTGAGTCGCAAGCGAGCTCGGTGGCGCGATCGGCCGCGTCAGGCGCCACTCCCGCGGGCCCAGCGATCACATCGAGCTCGGATGCGGCGAGCGGGCCGGATCGGGAATCGATTGCACAAGGCGGACCAGAGGATTCGAAGTCGTCGAAACGTCGCGGAACAGGGAGTGGAACAGTCGCTCCGGGCGCGACGCGTCGCGGCAGCGGCGGGAGTGAGAGCGCGACTCCGATCATTCCAGACCCCCTCACGAATGAGCAGATCGCCGCGATGAGCCAAACCGAGGCACGCGAGGCACTCGGCAAAGTTTCAATTGCGCGCGGCATTCCAGGAATCGACGAAGCAAGCGAGGCTCGTCTGAAAGCGGAGTTTTATAGATTGCTCGAACAAGCGAGGAAGCAATGACCGAATCGAAGCCGAGCATTATGACGCGATTCCAGAAGTTGCCGCCCGTGTGGCGCAACGCGATTGTCGCTGCAGGGGTGGTCGTCGTGTATGTGTTTCTCGACGACTACTGTTGGAGCTACGCGCGGCAGTGGACGGCCGATGGGGATCGGCTGCAGTCGTTGCTTCAACGCGGGGCAGCCAGACAGGGACCCCTTTCCAAAGATGTTGAGAGCGCCGTGGTCGCCTTTGGCGCTGTCGAGCTACCAGATGCGGAATCTCGGGCGTCTGAGTCGCTCGCTCAGGCAGTCAACGAAACGATGAAAAAACATCGGATCACCTCGTACGGATATGAGGCAATGTCGGGAGGGAAACTTCCCAGCAGTGCGCTCACAACCGTTGCTGGAGCGGGGCGTCGAATTGAGCGGTTGCGCGGCGAGATTCAATTCGAAGCCCCTGCTGACGAGGTCGCTCAGATCCTCAACGACTTTGAAGAACACTCTGCGATCGATTCGATCAACAGCGTCAAACTCACTTGGCTTGAGGACAAGAACAAGGTTGGTATTCGACTCTCGGCGGAAGCGTGGGCGATTGCGAGCCGCGACTCGCGGCAGCGAGGTGGGTCGTGAACGCACAGCGCACAGGAATCAAGGCTGGCAAGGGATGGCCTGGTCCCCTGATCGTGAGTTGCATTGCCATTGCGATCGGCGGATGGATCTTTGCGGCCGAACTGCTGCCGATCGCAACCACACTCTTCACGCCTCCTCCTGATGATGATGCCAACAGCGCCCTCGCGCGCGCGCTCGATCGCCACACGGCACTTGCAAAGACCTCGATGGACCGCTTTACTGGTCGAAGTCTGTTCACGATGCCACTCCCCCCGCCCCGGCCGACTCCGCCGCCGCCGCCGCCAGCCGCACCCTCCCCACCGCCACCACCGCCGCCACCGCCAGCTTCGCCCGCGTCCTACACAGGACCGAAACCAACGGGAATGCTTGGCAGATTGATTTTCTTCGGAGAAAACATGACGATTCGCATCGGAGACGAGAAGGGCGGAATCAAGGTCATCGGTGTGGCTCCGCCCTCGAATGTCCTCATCGAACATCTGGGCGGCTCCTACTCCGTTCCGGTTTGGATTCCCACTGACTGGTCGAAACTCTCAACTTCCCCTGCCTCGGGCGTTTCACCGATCACCAGAACGGACCAAAGCGAGGTGGTCGATACCCCATTTGTTGCTCCTGCGGTTCCATCGCCGCAGTTGCCGCCTGCTCGGAAAGCTGCGACTCCTCCCGCTCCTACGGCGCAGTCGGGAATCCAAGTTCCCTCGCGGGCAAACGCTCCGGCACTCGACGAATCATCGGATGAGCCAAACCCGGACGATCCCGCCGCGAGGCGAGAATCTCCTCGAACTTCGGTTGCGCCTTCAACCCCTCCCGCGGCTTCCATCCCGATCCCCGCACCTGCTGCCGCAGCACCCACACCACTCATCCCTGATCAGATCTCTTCTCTCCCCCATACCGAAGTATTGTTGGCGATCGCCCGAGCACGCGGACACAACATGCCTCTGGACTCGACGCGGCGACGCGGGGCCGACTTCGAACAGAATTGGAGTTTCTGCGGGAGCGACAAGCAGTATTGTCGCGCTGAATTCAGGCAATCAAGCATCAATAGACTCGTTTCATACCGACTCGATCAAATCTTGGAGCACTCGCCTTGACCCATCCCCGTCGATTGAATCGCGTTGCACCTCCACTTGCGATCCTTGCAGTTATTCAGATGCTTGGATTGTGTGTGGTGGTGAATGGCTCCAGAGCGACTGCGCAGTCGCCGGCAAACCGCGGCGTGAGCCCGAGTTCCCAGCCGAGTGCACCACCGCAACCGGCACCGACTCCAGC
>SIAB01000090.1 GCA_009692015.1 Phycisphaerales bacterium | reverse complement strand
GGGGGGGCGAAACTGTCCCGCGGCGAGAGCGCAGATGGCGGGTGAGACGCGGCAGCAAAAAAGTTGCCGCCAACTGAAACTATGGAGTCCTCGCGATGACCTTGCCCCGATTTCGTGGACACCTAAATTAGCGAGAATGCTCGCAAGGAGTGTGTTTCAGCACCCTGCTAGGCTCTTTCAATGGCTGGTTCGCTCAACATTCCGCTAGCGGTTGCGCAGACCTTTGCCAGCGCAGTCGCCGCGCGGGCGATCGGCGCGCGCTATCGGGGTGCTTACATCCACGTGCCATTCTGCCGACACAAGTGCCACTACTGCGACTTCTACTCGTTCGTCGACTCTGAAAATCGAACCGAGGCATTTGTGGAGCGTCTCGAGGCGGAACTCTCCAGCGCCTTGCCGTTTCTGAATCACCAGCTCGAAACGGTCTTTGTCGGTGGCGGAACGCCAACGATGCTTGGGGCACCTCTGCTGGCGCGAATGTTGGCCTCCGTCCGTCGCATTCTGCCCATCGCAGAGGATGCCGAGTGGTCCGTCGAAGCGAATCCCGAAACGGTTGATGAAGCAACCGCCGATGCGCTGGCGCAGGCGGGAGTGCGGCGGGTCAGTGTTGGCGCGCAGTCGTTCACGCCGCGGTTGCTCAAGGCGCTCGAGCGCGATCACGATCCGCTTTCGGTCGGGCGTGCCGTTCGACTTCTGCGCAGCGCGGGTGTGCCAGAGGTGAATGTCGACCTCATCTTTGGGATTCCCTCGAGCACCCTCGAAGACTGGCAGCGCGATCTTGCAGCGGCACTCGCGCTCGCCCCGGATCACATCAGTGCTTATGGATTGGTGTACGAGCCCAACACGCCGCTCACTGTGAAGTTGCGCCAGGGTGCGGTGACCCGACTCCCCGAGGACGATGAAGCGGAGCAATACGAGTATGTCATCGCCGCTCTTGCGGCCGCTGGATATGAACGATATGAAATCAGCAATTGGTCCCTTCCTGGGAGGGCTTGCAAGCACAACATTCTCTACTGGCAAAACGCCGATTGGTGGGCATTCGGTCCCAGTGGCGCAGCGCACGGCGCCGGCATTCGCTGGAAGAACATTCCCAGACTGGCGACTTGGCTTGAACAGGGTCCCTCATCACCGGTCGTCGATGTGGAATCGCTCGACTTGGATGGTCAAGCGGGGGAGTCATTCATGCTGGGACTTCGCTTGATGCGCGGAATTCCCGTGGAGCGCGTTGAGCAGTTGCTCGCGAGCCCAGCGCGGGGATCCCACCGCCGCCGATTGATCGATGGCCACATCGCGGGAGGTCTTCTCGAGCACGCAGATGGTCACCTGCGACTGACCGCCCGTGGTTTCATGATCGCCGACTCGGTGCTTTCTGGTTTAATCTGAAAAGTCTTCCCCCGCGATGCAACAGGTCGATAAGCAACCCATGCCGCCAATCCTGCGCCTGATCAGACCAGGTGACTGGATCAAGAATGTCTTCGTCTTGGTTCCGCTGATCTTCTGGTTGCCTGGTGCTGGTCGCGGGATCGATAACGCAGTTCTCCACGAGAAGCTCATAGCTGCATCGCTCGCCTTCGCGGCATTCTGCCTTGCGGCGAGCGGGTGGTATGCGATCAATGATCTTCTCGATGCGCGCGAGGACAGCCAGCATCCAGTCAAGCGCGGTCGCCCCGTGGCGTCTGGACAGATCAAGCCAATGACGGCACTCTGTACCGGTCTCGCGCTCATGGCCCTTGCCCTGATCGTCGCTGGACAAGTGAATCGGGCCAGCGCGGGGGTGGTCATCGCCTACCTGATCTTGCAAGCGGCATACAACCTGGGATTGAAACGATTGATCTTTGTCGACGCGACGACCATCGCCACGGGGTTCTGCCTGCGGGCGATCGGCGGCGCGCTGGCAATCGCCGTTTCAATCTCGATCTGGTTGATCCTCTGCGTCTTCTTCCTCACCCTGTATTTGGCATTCATCAAGAGACAGTGCGACCTCGCCTCGGCAGGGCGCGCGGTCAATTCGAAGTGGAAGCCGCGGGCACAGTATGGCGACGCTGCGGAACTCACCTGGCTCTTGAGTGTCAGCGGAGGGCTGACCGTGCTGATGTACCTGATGTACACGCTGAGCGCCCACGCGCAGGGGATCTTTGGCGGTCGTGCTTTGGGGCTCGCGCTGCTCACCCCGCTGGTTCTCATCGTGGTCCATCGCTTTTATCGCCGCGCAATGCAGGGGCTGAGCGATTCACCACTCGACGCAATCCGATCTGATCCGATCGTCGCGGCGGCGCTGGGAGCGTTCGGATTGGGCGTCTATCTCGTTCTCTATGTGCCCGCCATCGAGGATGCGCTGCGGCAAGCGCTGTTGATTTGACGCTCGATCATGTGGTCACGAACCCGCGAGGATCGATGCGCCCACTGATCCTGCTGGTGCTGGCATTCGTCTGCTTGGTCGCGCCGGTGATTCTGTTTGGCACAGACAAGACGAGCGAGGGTGAAGATCAAAACAATCATCACTTGGTCGTGGTGCGTCAAGTCACGGCGTCGCTGTGTGGGAGTGAGGGCTCTGTACCGATTGGCACGCTGCTCTGCGACTATCCCTCAGCGACCAGCCCGGGATACCACCTCTTTCTCTCGCTCTTCGACCTGATGGGAGCCGGAAACATCACCATGCTTCGGGCGATCTCGAGCCTCTTTGGGTTGGGACTCCTTCTCTCGCTCTGGCGAATTCTCTGCCGGCGCACCGACCAGTGGACCGCGCTCGCACTCACCGCGCCACTGCTCTGCTCGCCCTACTTTCTTTCGGGGAGCATTTGGTTGACGACCGATGTCGCCACGCTCTTCTTCGTTGTCCTCACACTTGGATCGCTCCTGCTCACGACACAGACCACCGCAACGCGATTGCGCTGTGGCTGCTTCGCGGCGATCGCGGTCCTCATTCGTCAGCCAGCGATCTGGCTTGCTGGTCCGATCTTCCTCTCTGGATGTTTCGCCCGCCGTCAGGGTTCGCGCGCGCGGCTTGGATGGTCGGGTGCGGTCATCCTTCCCATTCTGGTTCTGGTCGCGCTGGTTCTGCTCTGGGGAGGCTTGATGCCGCCTGCCTATCGATCCCTCCACCACGCCGGTGCGAATTTCGCGCTGCCGGCATTGGCATTCAGTCTGCTCGCACTCTTTGGATTGCCCTGGGGAATTGCCCTTGGGATTCGCGTCAAGGAATGGCGCTGGGTCATGGTCGGCGCGGCGATCGCCCTGCTCACCGCGGTCGTTCCACCAACGAGTTACTCGCGCGATGCAGGTCGATGGGGTGGGCCACTCTGGAGCGTTGTTCAAGTCATGCCGACCCTGATGGACCGAAGTGTGGTGTTGCTCCTGCTCGCTCCCATCGGTGGTGCGGTGGTGATGCTGTTCGTTCGCCGGGCGAGCGAAGCGGGCGGTGTGCACGGCGCGGCGATTCTTGGATTCTCACTCGTCTGTCTCGTGAGCGCACTGACAGTGAACACCCAGTGCTGGGAGCGATATGTCGATCTGCCGCTCTTGGCGCTGCTGCCATTGCTGGTGGTTATGGGGTTGCGTGGCGGAGACCTCAAACAGCGCAGACGTCTGCGCGCGGCATGCGTGCTCCTGGCGTTCATTCAAATTTGTCTGAGTGTTTTGATGGTCTACCGCCCGACACTCATGGTGAGCGCCATATGATTGGATCGCTCCTCGCGCGACCGATGCGCGCGCTCCACCGTCCGATTTATGCCTGCCGACAGCGCGTGCTTGCCGAGATTGTCGCCAAGCACCTTCCGGCCAATGGTCGACTGCTCGATGTCGGTTGTGGTAGTGGAACGCTCGCGGCGGCGATCATCAACAACCCAAACTGTGCGCCCGGCGCGAGGGCAACAGGATTGGAGCGCGCAGCCCGGGGCGACGAGCCGATCGAAGTGGTGGCGTACAACGGGGGAGAGTTTCCCTTTGCGAGTCGCTCGTTCGATGTGGTGTTGATCGCAGATGTGCTCCATCATGAACAGGATGAGTCTGGGCTTCTTCGCGAATGCGCCCGCGTTTCGCGGTCGGTTGTGATTGTCAAGGACCACGCCCGCGAGGGAATCGCGGCGCAGTCGCGCATTTCGTTGATGGACTGGGCCGCGAATCGACCCTATGGGATTCCCTGCCTCTATCGATATCACACGCTTGCCGAGTGGCGTGCCTTCGCCGCGCACTGTGGGCTTGAAGTTATGAGTGAGATCCATCCAATGAATCTCTATCCGCCGCTGTGGCAGCAACTCTTTGGCGGAAGGCTTCAGTATCTCGCTGTCCTGCGACCGAGGTTAAGCGTCGGCGCGCCCGATGGCATCAGCCCGCCGAGCGACGGCCTCAGCTCGGCAGAATGATCTTGGACTTGGCAGGACCCTCGCGCGGCGGCGCGCTCGCAGCTGGCGCAACCATCGTGGCAGGACCGCCCCGCGCCGTTTGGGCGGCCATCAAGTTTGCAAAGTGGACAAATCGAGCTCGAAGTTCGGAAAGAATGGCAGTGAGTTCTTGATTCTCTTCCGCGGAAAGATTGCCCTTTGTTTTCTCGGCAAGGACTCCAAGAAGATCGATGGCAAACTGCGCCGCGGGAAGGTCGACCACGACCCGCCGCGAGTCGGGATCTCCGTATGCCCCGAGACCACCGAGCGCTTGGGTGGCGAGGAGTCCAACGATGCTGCGAAAGTCTGCCGGTGGCAACTTCTCGGCAGGGCCACTCTCGCCTGCTGCGGCGCGATCGGTATCGATCTTGCGCAGCTTCTCCCGCTCGGCCTCGGCCTGTGCCTTCCAATCGCTGTCGATATGCAAGTTTGACTCTTCGGTTGGTTGGTTCATTTGGTTCATGTCGGATCCTTGGTGCACAGTATAAAGAGCGAGCGGTACACTCGGCTCATGGCGCGCCTCGTCATCGCGATTGTCGGAATCCTGACACTTTCGAGTGGTTTGTCGAGTTGCCGCACCATGGTTGATCGGCCAGACTCGGCGCAGGAAGTATCCGCGCGGGACTTCAGTCAGCGATCCGCGGCCAACGCGAATCTTGACATCGTGCAGGTGCCGCCCGAAGTGTTCGCCCCGCCGTCCGTGCACATCGAGGTCAGCACCGAGAAGGTGGGGGACGCCGAGCGCGTGACAACGCGTGAAACGATCGTGGAACAAGCGGCGGATGGATCCACGCGAACTATTGCCACGCGCGCACCGGTCGAGGGCATTCGCGTGAAGCCTGGGGCCACCTGGATGATCGACAGCGTCGTCGGTCAGATCAACGGGCGACCGGTGTATGCGAACAGGATCTTGGAGCAGCCGGAGGATCACATTCGCAGAATCGTTGCTGAGAATCCGCAAGATATCCCAGCTGCGAAGACAGCGATCAAAAAATTGGTGGCCGAAAACGTTTTGCAATATTTCCAAAATGAGCTGGTGCTCGCCGACGCCGAGGGGATGCAAACCCCCGAGACGCAGGCGGGTCTCCTGCATTGGCTCGAGCAACTTCAAGAGACAACCGTGTCAAAGCGCGGCGGGAACCGGGCAGCGGCGAGCCAGTCACTCCAAGATGAAGGGTTTCAGACCATGGAGGAGTACATCAAGAAGGAGCGCGAGAAGGCGCTCATGGAGAGTCAGCTCGAGCAGCGGGTGAGACCCCGCGTGATCGTCAGTTGGCGCGATGTGGAACGCGAGTACAGCAGGGGGACGAGCGAGGTAAAGCCGTCGGAATCGATCGTGGTGAAGCGGATCAAACTGAGGGTTGCGGATGAACTTATGGTTCAAGATGTCGAGTCGCGATTCGCGCGGGGCGAGACATTTCTCGAGGTGAAAGCCGCGTTGAAACTCCCAGATGACCCGCAAGGTGGCGGAACGATGTCCTGGGAAATCCGAGATGGTTTCGCTGGACTCGAGCGCGAGCTCGGGCTCGATGTCGCCAAAGCGCTGGTCAAGGCGGGGCCAAGTCAGGTGACTGCACCCTTCCGCACAGCGTCAGTCGTGAATTGGTATTGCATTACGGCAGTTGCGGATCCCCAGGTGCAAGCGCCGCCGTCGATCTTCGACCCGCTCTGGCAGTTGCAATGTCTGCATGGATTGCGAAATGGTGTCTTCGCTCGCGAGCAGCAGCGCTATCTGAACTCGCTGGTGACTGGGGAGGTGAAAAACGACCGCGATGAGATGCGGGTCCGGCTCATCCAGATTGCGTGGGCGCGTTACCTGCCCGAGTCGTGAGCAGAGGGCGCCGCGCGCGCGCGTGACGGATCAACCCACCGCGCCCGAACCCCCGATCGCGTTCTGAAACCAGTGAATGGAGGGCTCGGCGCCTGGCGGGAGATTGATTGCGATCA
>SIAB01000089.1 GCA_009692015.1 Phycisphaerales bacterium | reverse complement strand
ATTGCGTGGGCGCGTTACCTGCCCGAGTCGTGAGCAGAGGGCGCCGCGCGCGCGCGTGACGGATCAACCCACCGCGCCCGAACCCCCGATCGCGTTCTGAAACCAGTGAATGGAGGGCTCGGCGCCTGGCGGGAGATTGATTGCGATCACATCGATTCGCAGTGAACAGCGTCGATTCGATCGCTGCTCGAGTGACCGAGCCAGTCGAACCAGACTTCGGGCCTTCGGCGCATCGACGCGTTCTTCGGGTCTGGCATTCGGGCAGGAACGGGTCTTCACCTCCACCACCACGATCGTTGCTCCATCAGGCGCGCGCATGACGAGGTCTGCTTCGTCGCTTCCCAGACGCAGATTCTGCGCACAGAATTCGTATCCGCGACTGACCAGAAATTCGCGCGCGGCGTCCTCTCCGCGTCGTGCGAGTTCGGCGTATAGCGCCTGTCGGGCCATGTGCACAAAGTAGATTGCAGGGCGACCCCGTCCGAAAACCGATCCCTTTTTCTTGACAGCGATTACTTGACCGCGATGCGGGCGCGCGGCGCGCCGGAATCCGACCGCGGCGCGAGAACCGCTCGAACAGCTCCGATGATCGCAGCGCTGTCGATACCAGCCTCGGCGAGTTGCTCCTTGCGCTCGCCCTGATAAATCCACTGATCGGGCAGCGCCATCCGAGTGATCAGCCGCGTGTCGAGTCCGAGTGTGTGCGCCGTTTCTAACACCGCACTTCCGAATCCGCCGCAAATGGAGTGATCTTCAACGGTGATGACAGGAATGCCAGCGCCGAGCAACCGGCGCAGCAGCTTGCCATCCACGGGCTTGGCAAAGCGACCGTCATAGAGTTCAACGGCATACTCATGATCGAGCGTTTTCAAAGCCTCGGCAGCATCGATCGCGGAGACGCCAAAGGTCAAGAGGGCCGCGTCTGGATTGGTGTGCGCAACGAGTTGCCGGGCGCGTCCCAAGACGAATGGTGGGCAGGGGATCGATTCAAATCGAGCGCTCACACTGTCGCGTGGATAGCGCACCGACGAAATCCCCTCGGAGTAGTCAGCCATGAAGTCGATACAGGCGCGCAGACTCGACTCATCCATCGCCGCCATGATGCATGCTTTTGGGAGAACCGAAAGCAACGCGATGTCACAGAAGCCGTGATGCACCGCGCCGTCGCCGCCCACCAGTCCTGCCCGATCGAGGCACAATCGCACCGGCAGACCTTGCAGCGCCGCCTCCTGAAATGCCTGATCGAATGCCCGCTGCAGAAAGGTTGAGTAGACGGCAAAGAAGGGCTTCCATCCCGTCTTCGCCAGACCAGCCATCATGTCGAAGGCATGACTCTCACAGATGCCGCTGTCCCACACTCGATCAGGAAACTGATCGATGACCTTGTTCACGCCGGTGCCATCGGGCATCGCGGCAGTGCAGGCAACCACGCGCGGATCCCGTCGCATCAGGTCGTGCAGGATCTCGCCAAAGGCAGCGGTGAAGGATCGGCCGCCCTTCTTGACCTCGACTCGGCAGCCCTCGTTTTCGAGTGATTCAATCTTGAATGCCGCCGGAGAGTGGAAGGTCGTGGCGTCCTGTTCGGCAAACTCATACCCCTTGCCCTTGATGGTCTTGACATGCAGCACCATCGGTCGGTCGAAGTGCTTGGCTTCGTTGAGGAAGTCAATGAGCGTGGGAAGGTCATGCCCATCGATAGGGCCAACGGTGACCAGTCCGAAGTGCTCGAACCAGTGGTTTTCAGCGATAAATGCCTTGGAGGACTCGCCCATGCGGTGGTAGATCGACTTGATGGCCTCGCCGCCCGGGACATGCCGCGCGACTTCTTTGGCGCGCTTCTTGAATTCTGCGTAGGTATGCGAAAGTCGCAGCCGATCGAAGTATGCCGACACCGCACCCTGTGGTTTGGCGATGCTCATCCCGTTGTCATTGAGAACGATCAGGAACTGGCGCTTGAGAGTCCCGGCATTGTTCAGCCCCTCCATCGCCACACCATTCACAATCGAAGCGTCGCCGATGAGTGAAACGGTCCGCCGACCCTTGGGTTGATCGGGGGACCATCCCTCGCCATTGAGCGAGTCGCCGCGCGCCATTCCAACCGCGGTTGGGATCGCAGTGCCCGCGTGGCCAACGGTGAAGAGGTCGTAGGCCGACTCGCGCGGTTCTGGAAATCCCGACATTCCGCCCCGTTGTCGAAGTCGCGGGAGGAGGTGCTGGCGACCCGTCAACAATTTGTGCGTGTAGCACTGGTGGCCGACATCGAAGAGCAAGCGATCGTGTGAAAAGTCGAAGACGTAATGCATCGCAACCGTCAATTCGACGACCCCGAGATTGGGAGCGAGGTGCCCGCCGCTCTTGGAGACTTGATCGCAGATGGCCTGTCGAATCTCGGCGCAGACTTGGGCGAGATCCGCCGGGGGAAGTGCCTTGAGTTGCGCGGGAGAGTGGATGGATCCGAGGAGATTCATAAGACGAACTACGAAAAAAGTATAGCCAACAAGAAGTCGAATGGATGAGTCTAGCGCGTTCTTGCTGCGAGATACTCGGTGATCGAGAGCAGGTGCTCGGCGTTGGATCCCAGGGTCTCGAGCGTCGCCAGCGCCTCGGTTCGAAGTCGGCTGATTTCATGGCGCGTTTCTGCGATCCCATAGACCGATGGATAGGTCAACTTTCCTGCCTCACAATCCTTGGCGACAGCCTTGCCAACATGCTCGGCGGATTGGGTGACATCCAGAAGATCGTCAACCGCTTGGAACATCAATCCGATGAGATCACCCCAACGATCGATCGCCGCGAAACTCTCATGTCGCGCGCCGCCGCAGAGCGCGCCGACCCGACAGGCACAGCGAATGAGCGCACCGGTCTTGTGATTGTGGATGAGATGCAAACGCTCTCGGGGAGTCGCCGACTCGGCGAAGCCGCCCAGGGTGTCATAGACCTGCCCGGTGATCATCGCCGAGGTCGCGTTGGTCACCTCGTGGGCAATGCGCGCAGGTTCCTTGAACGCACAGCAGGCAGCGTGCATCGCCAGAGCCAGCAGGGCATCGCCGGCGAGGATTGCCATCGCCTCGCCCTTCTCCACATGCAATGTCGGTCGCCCGCGGCGCATGGTGTCATTGTCAAGTGCCGGGAGGTCATCATGAACCAGGCTGAAAGCATGCACCATCTCGACTGATGCGGCCGCTTCGAGGGCCTGCTTGGTCGAGGCTCCGACCGCTTCGCAGCAGCGCAGTGTCAGAAGTGGGCGCAGTCGCTTACCACCACCAAGCAGTGCGTACGAAACAGCCTCCTTCAGATTGGGGGGGTAACTCGCTTCGTCAACGAATCGGCGGAGTCGCTCTTCGATGTCCGCCAAGAGCGCTCTGCAGAAAACTTCACTCTCAACCACGGGTGCCACGCGCATGGAACGCGAGTGTAGTCACGCGTCGACAAGCGCTTCGCCACTATGATCGACTCAATGGAATTTCTCTGGAACAGTCTGTGGCTTCTAATGGAACGCGGCGGACCGGTGATGTGGCCACTCCTGGCGTTGAGCCTGCTCTCGGTGACCTTGACCTTCGAGCGTGTCTGGTTCTGGAACAAGATGGCATCCCGTGGATCGCGCATCCGACTGCGCGCCATGATCAACGCGCTGCGCATGAATGATGCCGAGACGGTGACGGCGCTTGCCGAAGAGGATTCCAGTCCGTATGGCGCGGTGGCGAACGACCTCGCCTGCGACGGTCCGTCTGATGCAATCGCCATCGCCTCGGTCGAGCGACAGCGCCCGCGACTCGAGCGCTTTTTGAACATCCAATCCACGATCGTGACTGCGGCGCCGATGCTTGGAATTCTCGGTACGGTCTCGGGGATCATTCGGAGTTTTGAACTTCTTGGCGGCAAGGACACCCTGAGCGATCCGCGATTGGTTTCTTCTGGAATTGCCGAGGCACTCGTGGCAACGGCCACCGGATTGGTGGTCGCACTGGTCTCACTCTTTCCGTATATGTACTTTCGATCCCATGCCGATAAGGCCATCGGCGTGATGGAAGGGCTCGTGGCGAGTGCCAAGTTAGGAGTCGAGCGCCACGGGGGCGACCCAGACTCGTCGCTCCGCACCGTGGTGGGGGCAAGGCGGGGCAACGAAGGGTAAGGCTCATGTCGTCTGATGCATGCACAATCGTTCCATTGGGCGGGTGTCCTGCGGCGCCCATGCAGTTGCAAGCGGATGGCAAAGCGTGCATTGTCGGTCGTTCTGCCGGCGCGAGCATTCGGCTCGATCATCCCTCGATTTCACGCCAGCACGCATCTTTTCATTTTCAGCATGGTCGCTGGACCATCACTGATCTCGGGAGCCGGCACGGCACACAGTTGAACGGAGTTGCCCTCGAGCCGCGCCAGCCGATGCCACTGCGTGGCGGCGATCGAATCGGGTTGCAGCCCTGGATTCTTCGCTTCGATCTGGGAACTTCGTCGGCCGCCACGGTCGTTCAGGCCTCTGATGCGGCACTGGGTGGCACCGTGTTGGTGATGGCGCCCCCCGCACAAGAGAGCGCGGCGCAGCGGCAACTCGACTTGCTCATCAAGTCGTCGGTTTCGATCTACGCAGCTTCGACCGAGATCGAACTTGCAACCACTGTTGCGCGCGCCTGCGTGGAGGGTTCGGGTTGTGAGCGCGCGCTGGTGGTTCGATTCTTGAGCGGAGATGGCCGATTGGAAGTGATCGGCGCCTTCCCAGCTGGATCTGAGGGGAAGCGACCGATCAGCCGCACCTTGATCCGCGCCGCCATGCAAGGAAAGGCCGTGCGCTTGAGCGAGGATGAGTCGTTTGGTGCAGCGCAAAGCATCGTGGGTACAGGGGTGAATGGAGCGCTCTGCATTCCGATCATGATCGACTCGCACGTGGAGTCCTTTCTCTACCTCGATCAGTTTGAAGAGAAGACCAACTACGACGATGTCTCGTCCTTCATTCAAGCACTCGGTCGGTGGACTGGCTTGGCTTTGATGCGACTTCAACGCGTCGAGCTGGAATCGCGTCAGCGGGAATTGCTCGAAGAACTCGCCATCGCGCGGCAGGTGCAGGAGCGCATGATGGGAGCGTCGACCGGTGCCCAAGGCGAAGTTGTCTGGTCGATGTGTTCGATCCCAGGTCAGGTCGTGGCGGGCGATATCTTCGGCGTCCATCAATCCAAGACCCGGTCGGGCGTCACGGTCTTTCTCGGCGATGTCAGTGGCAAGGGGCTCGGCCCTGGTCTTCTGATGGCGGCGATCACGGCCCATCTTGAGGCGCAACTTTCGGCTGGCGTGCGGGCGGAGAAGGCTCTCTACGACCTCTCGAATTTCGTCGTTGCGCGCGCAACTTCTGGGCAGTTCGCGACATTCGTCATGATCGAAGTTGATCCAACCGAGCGGAAGGTCAATCTCTTTGATGCTGGTCACGGTTACTACCTCGTTGTCGATTCCAACGGGCTGCGCAAGCCGATCGAGGTCGATGGGGGTGTTCCCATCGGAGTCGTTGAGGACTTCCTCTACGAGACAACCACCATCAGCTTGGCCGTCGGGGATCGGGTGCTCTTGTTCAGCGACGGATTGGCAGAACAGCGCGATGAAGATGGAGTCATGCTCGGTGCGCAGCGTGTGGCCGATGCGCTGGCGGGAAGTCGCACCTGCGCCGAGGATGTGGTGCGTCTCTCTGAGTTGCTCAAGGGATTTGCCAAGAGCCTGAAGTATGCCGACGATGTCACCATCGCCAGCGTCATGCTCGCTGCCGATGCACCGAGCACCACGGGGTGAACTCAGGGACCGTGGGCAAAGTTGCGGCTGTCGGCAGCGGGGACCCAGAGCCGAACATCGTTGAGTTCATCAAGGCTTGACAACTTGACCGTGCCGTCCGCCAGGCCAACCGGCACTGTGTTTCCGTATCGCGAGAGCGGGATCCCTTGATTCTCATAGACCATCAGTTTGCCAACGCCCGGGGCGGGAACGAAGGGAGACATTGAAGCGAAGAGTTCACCGAGCGGGCTGGTGGATCCAACATCGACGCCCTCGAGCACCACGCCACCAAAGCCCCAGACATCATCAAGGCCCAATCGCGGAGGGACAGCCCAGGCTGCCCCGGCAGTGATTTCTGTGAATCGCGAGTAAGGATCGGCGCTCGAATTCAAGAATGTGCTCGAGGTGAAGACGAGTGTTTCTGAGGGCCGCGTCAGGTGGGCGAGCGAGGTCGCGACGATGCCACCGCGTCGGGGGGTTGCGGATCCCACCGGGGTGTACCGATCGCGTCCGAAGGTGACCACAGGCACACCGGCGACTTGCGTCCACCATCCTCCGATGTAGTAAGCGTTGTAACCGAATGCGGGTTCGAG
>SIAB01000088.1 GCA_009692015.1 Phycisphaerales bacterium | reverse complement strand
TCACCGCACCGATGCAGGATCGACCGACTCCGGTAGCACGATTCCTGCACTCCCCAGTGTCGTGCCCGTGGCAAAGGCGAGATCGATCAGCGCGATCTGGTACCCAGCGAGCGCATCAACTTCGCGACTCTGGGCATCTGCCAATCGCGCAGATGCATCAAGTACATCGGTACTCGTGCGAACCCCAACATCAAACTGTCGCTTCTCACCATCGAGCGTGCGCCCTGCGAGGATCGCCTCGAAGCGCGCTGCCAAGATTCGCCGCCATGTGTTCTCCACCGAATCGGCGGCGTTGAGAACCTCCTGCGTGATCGACTGTTTGCGAGCCTCGCGGGTGCCAAGCCGCTGAAGTCGTGTCAGGATCGCTCGACTGATCCGCGACTTCGCAGCTTCGTTCCCCAGTGGAATCGTGGCGGTCGCCGTGAAGACTCCGTTGTCTCCATCCCCCATCGACGAATACGCCGATCCGAGCGATGAGCTGTCTCCCAAGAATTGATACTGATAGCCCACGACAAAGTTTGGGAGTGCTGCGTTTCGTGCCAGATCGATCTGCTCGGCATCAATGAGCAACTGCAGTTCAACTTCGAGTAGTTCCATTCGACCTGACATCGCCGCTGCGAGCAATCGCTGATCATCAAATTGCAGGTTGACCGGATTGGCATCGGTCGCCACTTCGAGCGCTGTGGGACTCTCGACAGGAAGGCGTGGATCATTCATGTACTTCTTGAGATCGCGCTGGCGAAGGCGAAGCACATTGTCCGCCACGATCACCTGCTCGATCGTCGTTCCCAAGCCACTTTGAGCACGGACAACTTCGAGTTCTGGTGCGACACCCTGTTCAACACGGTGGCGCGCACGCTCGAGCTGCGACTGCGCGACTTCGTGCTGACGAATTCGCACATCCAGCTGCCGCGCCGCGCGATAGAGATTCCAATACGCCTTCTCAGCGTCTGCCAGAATTCGAATCGTCTGCAACTTCGTGCGTGCGTCGATCGCCCTGCCCTCATACTTCGCGATGCGAATGGAAGCCGTGTTGTTGCGGATACCCGCTCCCTGCAAGAGCGGCTGCGATATCGACACCTGCATCCCAGCTTCGTACGGCTCAACCCCCGGTGCGCTATCGGCCTCCGTAAACAAAGTCCCCGTCGTCACCGTTCCACCAGTCGCCAGCGGAACCTCGACATCGAGGCTTCCACTCCTCGAATCAGTCGGCGATCCTTGCTCCAGTTGCGTCGCAAGCCCCGTGTTGTTCTGCTGGTAGTTCGCGCTCAGCACCGCCTCGAACTTGGCAAGTTCTTCATCAATTCGTGTCACTCCAAGGGCTGGATCGAACTGCGCCACGCGAAGGTCGAGATTGTTTGCAAGTGCCATCTGGCGAACATCCGCAATCGTGATCGATGTCTTGATCGGGTAGCTCGGCACCATGAATCCCTTTGACTGCGCCTCGTCGGCTGCCTCGGCGAGAGTCTGCGGAGGAACGGTCGACTCCGCCGCGGGATCAAATCCACCAACCAAAGTCGTACTCGTCGAGGGTCCAAAGATCTCCTCGTCCTTCGAGAAGAGTTCGTTCTGACAACCAGCGAGCCATCCGCACACGACGAGCGTCGCCACGAGTCGCAGCAGCATGTCCATGCGAAACCTACTCATGTCTCAATGCCTCAATGGGATCGAGCTGCGCAGCCTTGAGCGCTGGGAAGAATCCAAAGCCAACACCAACCGCTGCGCTGAATGCAAAGCTCAAGAGCACCGCCCACCAGGGGACATCGGCGCGTTCAAGCCCGGCACCGGGAATGAAAGTCAGTCCGATCGCGAACAACTTTCCGATGACCACACCGACGAGGCCCCCCGCCAGACAGAGCACGGTTGCCTCGAGCAAGAACTGCATCATGATCGCGCCAGGCGTCGCCCCGACCGCCTTGCGCAGTCCAATTTCGCGGGTGCGCTCCGACACCGAGACCAGCATGATGTTCATGATGCCGATACCACCAACCAGCAGGCTGATCCCGACGATTCCGCCGGCAATCGCGGTGATTCCCGTCGCGAGCACCTTGAATTGCTCGATGAATTGGTCGATCGCCTCGACGCGAAAGGTGTCTGGGTCGCCTGGCTGAATGCCGCGAATGCGCCGCATCGTTCGCTGGATCTCCAGACGGGCCTCTTCGGAGAGTTCGGTGCTCTTGGCCAGCGCCGTGATTCGGATGAACGGATCAGACGATTGCAGTTTCATCGCCAGTGAGAAGGGAATGAAGATCTCGGATGTCTCGCCACCAAAGCCAAACATGCGTGACTGAATCGTCTCGACAATTCCAACCACCAGAAAGCGCCGACCATCGAGGAGAATGTGCGTGCCAACGGCGCCGCCTGTGAGGCGCAACTCGTCGATCGCCGCTTCGTTCAGCAGGCAGACTTGCCGCTGGCTCTCTTCGTCAATTCGGCTGAACATCCGACCATCGATCACCTTGCGATTCTCGGCCGCATGCCAATCGGGCCAGATCCCCACCACGGTGATTCCTTCGAGTTCCTTGGTGTCGCTTGCCACCGAGACTCCAAACTCGGTGACCGGAGTGATCGCCCGCAGCGAAGGGCACGAGGCCTGGATCTCGGTCACTTCCCAAGGCTTGATTCGAATCTTGTGGAACGGATAGAGATTGCGCGGCTTGTCGTCGGGGCGATCGGGAAAGACAAAGAGTCGATTCGCACCGAACGACTCGAATTCTGTCAAGACATTTTCCTTCAATCCGCTCAGGGCTGCGATCACCGAAGTTGTGCTCGCGACGCCGACGATAATGCCAAGCGCCGTCAACAAACTTCGCTTGCGATTCGCCCAGATCTGGCTGAGAGCCAACTTGATGGCTTGCAGATAGAAGTATGGACTGAAGATCATAAGAGCCTCTGCGCCCTGCGGTCATCTGCCAGGGATAAGTCGCTCAAGACCAGCCCGTCACGCAATCGAATCACCCGCTGGCAGTAGGCCGCCACATCATTTTCGTGGGTCACGATGAGCACCGTCTGCCCCTCGGCGTGCAACTGCTGAAAGATCTCCATCACCTCTCGGGTGGTCACTGAGTCGAGATTTCCCGTCGGTTCATCGGCCATCAGGATCGATGGATGATTGAGGATCGCCCTTGCGATCGCCACCCTTTGCTTCTGCCCTCCCGAGAGTTGATTGGGGCGGTGCGTCACCCGATCCGAAAGCCGCACCCGATCCAGGGCGCTCAAGGCACGACGGGTTCGCTCGCGCGTGGTGAGCCCAATCTCGCGCGAATAAATCAAGGGAAGCTCGACATTTTCAAGCGCAGTCTGCCGCGCCAGCAACTCGAACGACTGAAAGACAAAACCAATCTTCTCGTTGCGCACGATTGCCAGCGCGGCGGCCGACATCTGGGCAACACGCTGACCATCGAGCTCATACGATCCATCGGTCGGCTGATCCAGACACCCGATGATGTTCATCAGCGTGCTCTTGCCAGAACCAGATGCGCCCATCAGCGCCACGATCTCATTCTTGCCGATGTCCAGGTCGACTCCGCGCAGGGCGTGAATCTGCTCTTCGCCGACTCGATAGACCTTGCGCAAGTTTCGAACGCGAATCATGGCGCGGTCATCCGGAGAACTTGACCGAGACGCCATCCGACTGCTTGGCTCCAGCGCCCGTGGCTTCCACCTTGCGAAGCGATTCTCCGCCCTTCAACTGATCGAGCGTCTTGTAAGGACCGATCACCACACGGTCGCCAGCGCCAAGACCCGACTCGACAATCGTCTCGATCAGGCTGCTCGATCCCAAGCGCACGGCTGTTGCGACTGCGACTCCATCCTTGTCACAGAAAATGATGGGGACCACCCGCTGCCCAACCTTGAAAAACGGCGAACTCGCCAGTTCTTCCGGCAGGTCATCGCGTTTGCGTTCGACCACCGCTTGGGTCGGCACAAGCAGCCCACGATGCTCCTTGATCGCAATATCGACATTGGCGGCGAGTCCCGAAAAAATGCGCTCGCCTTCCGAGTCAATCGAGACATCGACCTTGAATGTGCCCGCACCTTGCGTGGCACTCCCGGCCATCGATTGCCCCGACGCAGTTCGCTGCAGGGCAACCTCGTTGACCACCCCGCGAAATGGACGACCAGGAAACGCATTGATGAAAATCTCAGCGGGCTGACCCTCTTGCACCTTGGCGATATCCGACTCAGCAACCTGGCTGCGCACCCGCATTCGGCTTAGGTCTGCGATCGTCATGATGACCGTTCCCGCATTGTTCATCGTGCCGACCACCACCAGTTCGCCGACCTCGGCATTCAGGCGGGTGATCGCGCCATCAATCGGAGCGCGCATCGTGGCGTAGGACATCTCCTGTCGCACCCGCTCGATCTCTGCCTCGCCTGCGGCCAGCGAACTCTCAAGCGCCCCGATGCTCTTTCGCGTCGCAGCAATCGTGGCGGTGAGTTCATCCACCCGAACCTGCGCATCCTCGAAAACCTGTCGGGCGACATCCCCGGTCTCAAAGAGGTTCTTCTGCCGCTCGAGATTGCGCTTGGCGTTTTCAAGCGACTGCAGCGGTCCCGCAATTCGCGCATTTTCCGCTTCCAATCGGGCGCGCTCTGCGTCGCGCCTGGCAATCGTTGACTCAAGCACGGCCTTGAGGTTTCGATCATCGAGTTGCACAACCATCTCCCCCTTCTTCACCAGATCACCCTCTCGAAATGGAAGCGCCACGATTCGGGCAGAAACCTGCGCGGAAATGTCAACTTTGCTGACTGGCTCCACGATTCCTGGCGCTGAAACCGTCTCGCGCAGTGAGCCCTCCTGCACCAGGGCCGTTCTCGACTCGAGTCCGTTGGGGTTTCCGAAATCGCTGATCGTCGCAACGATGTACTGGCCGCCAAAGACTCCAACCAATATCAGAACAATCACAGCGAGGACGATGACATTCTTCGTTGACAATCTGGCTCCTTCGCCCCGCCTTTGCGGGGTTAGAGAGGCTACCAACAAAAAAACCCCCTCGGTCGCGAGACCAAGGGGGAGTGTGATTGCACAAATTGAAACTCAAGAACCGAAGCCGAATCAGTTCGGGCAAGTACCCCAACCGCTGAGCAGTGCGGTCAGATCCGCGCCGTTGGTGGTTCCATCGCCGTTGATGTCGCCGCCAGGACCACCCCAACCTGACAACAGAGTCGTGAGATCAGCACCGTTGCGAATGCCGTCGCTGTTGAAATCACCAGGGCAAGCTGGCGTCGAATCGACTGGGCTTCCAAGAATGTCGAATGCAGTGTTGTAGAGGTCGTTTGGATCCGCCCCTGCTTGTACCGCGTACACACCGTTCAATGCACTGTAGCGAACAAAGCCCGGTGTTGGGAAGGTCGCAGAACGCCAGTTGTAGACACCCGTCGCATCAATCAGATTGATGCCGTCATACGCCGAGATGAACCACGCGAAGTTCGAGAACACCGTGGCGCAGGCCGCGTTTGACGCATATGCAGTCAGGAAGTAGTTCCCCGAAGCAAGGTTGAACGAAGCGACGATGTCACGCGAGGCGAGAAGCGCATTGTCCGTGCCACTGTCATATCCAGCGGGGAATGGAACGGATCCAGCGAACAACTGGTCGATGGCCCGCGGCGCAGCATTGGTCGCTCCGCGGCTCCACACGACGTAGTTGAGCGTCGTGTTGGTCACGCCAGCTGGAACGAAGCCCTTCACAGTCATCCGTGAAATATCCCAGCTCGCTGCAGATGCCGGAACCGAGAAAGGTTGAGCAAGCCAACGTTGCTGCGAAGTTGCTGCGATGCAACCGGAACTCAAACCGAGGTTGGTGAGAACCCCCGTTGCGAGCGCGGTCACAGGATGCTGTGGGCCCGTCGAGAAGACGACATACTCGAATGAGGTGACGATCGTCAATGTGAATGTGTCGGCTGTCTCTTGACCACCAAGGGTCTCGTCGTACCAACCACCGATGCGAATGAGGTAGTACTCGTTTGCAACGGCGTCGAGCAATGTGACGGCAGTTGGTCCACCGACGATCACAGCTCCGGTTGCGTCAGGGCACGAGTCATCGATGCATCCGATGTACATATCTGGCATCGCCTCTGCACGCGTTTGAGTCATGACAGGATCAACTCCAAGCCCGTAGATCTCGATGACCGAGTCGGTCGTCGCATCTCCGCTGGCGCAAGTGGTCAGACTCAACGCGCCATTTGCTGGAGCCTTGATCGTGTACCAGAGGTCTTTGCCCATAGCAGCTGCGCAAACGCTTACAACTGGTCCAGGGCCATCTGTTCCCGCGTTGGTATTGTCCGCGACGACATTGGCCTGACCCACAGTGATCAACTGCGACGCAGTCGCGCAATCATTGGCTGGAGCACCTGCTGG
>SIAB01000009.1 GCA_009692015.1 Phycisphaerales bacterium | reverse complement strand
CGAGTTCGCACTCCTTCTCGCTTGGTTGACAGTTTTCACGGACACGCTAGTATCGCCGATTCGCCCCATATCAAGGGCGTGCATTATGAACGGAACTATTCGCATACGACTTGAAGCCTACGACCATCAGGTGCTCGACGCGAGCGCCCGAGAGATCGTTGAACAGACAAAGATCAGTGGCGCACGCGTCGCGGGACCAGTTCCGCTACCAACCCGCCGCGAGATTTACACCGTCAATCGCTCTCCTTTCATTGACAAGAAGAGCCGTGAACAGTTCGAAATCCGCACCCACAAGCGCATTATCGACATCACCGATCCCAACTCGAAGACAGTCGATGCCCTGAACCGTCTGGTGGTTCCGGCAGGTGTCTTCGTCAAGATCAAGGCCTAGGCGCAGCGGAGCAACTGAAAATGCACAACGCAATCATCGGTCGAAAAATTGGAATGACGCGCTGGTTCCTTGACGATGGTCGCAACATTCCCGTCACCGTGATTTCCGCAGGACCCTGCTCCGTGACGCAAGTCAAGACGATGGCGAGTGATGGATACTGCGCCGTTCAAATTGCCTACGAAGACATCAAGCCCCGTCGCAGTTCGATGCCGGTCATCGGTCATGACGCCAAGGCTGGAGTCACATCCAAGCGCATGCACCGCGAGATCCGTCTCGCCACCGACGCCGAGGCAGAGGCCTTCACGCTCGGCCAGACCATCGATGCCTCGACCTTTGAGAAGGTCAAGTTCGTTGATGTGATCGGCACGAGCAAGGGCAAAGGATTTGCAGGTGTCATGAAGGCCTATCGCTTCAAGGGTCTCTGCGCGTCGCACGGTGTCGAGCGCAAGCATCGATCCCCAGGATCGATCGGAAGCCACGGAACGGATCGTGGTCACGGTGCCAAGATCAAGAAGGGCAAGAAAATGCCTGGTCGTCTCGGAAACGAGCAGTGCACCATGCGCAGCCTCGATGTCATCAGCATCGACGCCGAAAAGAATCTACTCATCGTGAAGGGGGCGGTCCCCGGAGCGAACTCTGGTTATCTCATCGTTCGAGCTGCCACGCGGCTCTACAAACCAAAGGCACGAATCCAGGCCAAGGCATAGCGTCGAAACGCCATGCTTGGTTGCAAAGGCCCTCTGCGCGAAAGCGCGCGGGAACCATGCAACAAGGACAACCTGAATTGACATCCAAGTCGAACTCTGCCCGCCGCCTGTTGTGATTGGCGTCTGGAGAGCAAGGCGAAAACGGCGGATTCCCGCCGAAGGAACCCAGAAATGATTGATCTCCCAATCTATTCTCATGACGGTAAAAAGGTCGACTCGATCCAGATCGACCCAGCACTTCTCGGTGGTGAAGTTCGCTTCCCACTTCTGAAGCAGGCTTATGTTGCGGTGCACTTGAACCAGCGACAGGGCTCGGCGCGCACCAAGAGCCGTGGCTCGGTGCATGGGTCGACCCGCAAGATCTACAAGCAAAAGGGCACGGGAAATGCGCGCGCTGGTGCGGCGCGAACCCCCATCCGCAAGGGAGGTGGTGTGGCCTTCGCGAAGACGCGCACGCGCGAAGATCTGCGCTCCTCGCTCCCAAAGAAAATGCGTCGACTCGCCAACCGCAACGCGCTCTTGGCAAAGTTGGTGGACGGCGAAGTGAAGTGCTTCGAGCACTTGAAGTTCCCAGCGCCAAAGACTGAAACATTTGCGCAGTTGCTGCGCGTGGTCGGCATCGATCGCACCTGCCTGATCGTCCTCGATCCAGCAAATGCGGATGCCCGGCAGTGTGCAGGAAACTTGCCACACACATCGACGATCCGAGTCGATCAGCTCAATGTGTTTGAGGTTCTCAACCACCGTTACATGGTGATCGATCGCGCCACGCTGCATGCGTTCCTCGATGAATCATGCTTCGTGAAAGCGCAAGAGGTCCCATCATGAATCCAACCGTCGTCCTCCGTCGACCGCTCATTACTGAAAAGGCCAATGGTGGCGCTAGTGACTGCAACCGCTACACCTTCGAGATCGATGGCCGGGCAAACAAGACCGATGTGAAGGACGCCGTGAAGGCGCTCTACAAAGTTCGCGTTCTGGGCGTCAGCGTGCTGAATCGCAAGGCTGAGGATCGCAAAACGAAGTTTGGTCTCATCGCTGGAAAGTGGGAGAAGCGTGCGGTTGTTCGCGTGCATCCAGAGGACCGGATCGAACTCTTCTGATTGAACCGAAAGAAACACCACAATGCCAATTCGCGTTTACAAACCAGTCACAAATAGTCGCCGCAACGCGTCGGTGAATTTGCACGCTGAAGTCACCAAGAAGACGCCAGAGAAGAGTCTCCTTCGACCGCTCCATAAGACCGGTGGGCGCAACTGCCAGGGCAAACTGACCGTGATTCAGCAGGGTGGAGGCCACAAGCGCCGCTATCGCCTGATCGACTGGCGCCGGACCAAGGACGATGCGCCCGCGCTGGTTGTGGGCGTTGAGTATGACCCAAATCGATCCTGCCATCTCGCACTCTTGAAGTACGAAGATGACAGCGTGCGCTACATCATCGCGCCGAAGAACATTCGCGTCGGAACAAAAGTGTTGAGTTCAGCAAAGCAGATCGACCCCGATGTCGGCAATTGTATGGCGCTTCGCCATATTCCAACAGGTCTTGATGTCCATGCGGTCGAATTGGTTCCAGGCAAAGGAGCCCAAATTGTTCGTGCCGCCGGGATGTCCGCCCGCCTGACAAATAAGGAAGGTCGCTTTGCGACGCTGGTTCTTCCATCGGGAGAGATTCGACAAGTCTCGCTTGATTGCCGCGCCACGATTGGTTCGGTTGGCAATCCAGATCACGGTCTCGTCAAGTTGGGCAAGGCTGGGCGGGCGCGTTGGCTTGGTCGCCGCCCACGCACCCGTGGTATGGCCATGAGCCATCATCAGCATCCCCACGGTGGTGGTGAGGGTCGTTCCAAGGGTGGTCAGATTCCATCCAATGCCAGCAACACGCCATCCAAGGGCGGTCGCACCCGATTGCGCGGCAAGGCCAGTGATGAACGGATTCTTCGCCGAAGGTTTAGTCGGCGTTACGGGCAACTCAAGGTCTGATTGAAAGCAGCACAGAAGAAAGAACCCATATGTCACGATCACTCAAAAAAGGTCCAGCAGTCGACGAGAAACTCTTCCGAAAGGTCGAGGCGCTTGCGGCGACTGGTCGGCGTCTGCCCATCAAGACGTGGCGTCGCGCCTGCACGATCGTTCCAGAGTTCGTCGGCACGACATTCCAGGTTCACAACGGGCGCGCGTTCATCGATGTGTTCGTCACGGAAGACATGGTCGGTCACAAGCTCGGCGAGTTTTCGATGACACGGACTTTTCGTGGTCACACCAACAAGAAGGAAGGCATTGCAGGCGGCGAGAAGGCCCGCGCCTGAGAGCACAACCCACTTCGGAGAGCACTATGTCATACACAGCATCCCATCAACACTGCCGAATCGCACCGCGCAAGGTTCGCTTGGTCACTGACATGATCCGCGGACTCGATGTCGCCGCCGCGATGACTCGTCTTGACTTCAGCCCCCGTCGTGGCGCTGCGTTTGTCAAGGTCGTCCTGAAGAGCGCCATCGCCAATGCTGAAGAGAAGGATGCCGATGTTGGCTCGCTCTTCATCAAGGAAACGAAAGTCGACGAAGGTCCAATCATCAAGCGCTTTCAGCCGAAAGACCGCGGGCGCTCCCATCCAATCAAGAAGCGCACGAGTCATATTCATGTGACCGTTGCCGAGCGCAAATCCTGAGGTTTTCAATATGGGTCAAAAGACACATCCATTTGGTTTTCGAGTCGGAATCACCGAAACGCATAAGAGCCGTTGGTTTGCCCCCAAGGCACTCTTCGGTGAATTGCTGGTCGAGGATTACAAGATCCGCAAGTTCATCGACAAGCGACTCAACCGCACGCCACCCTTCGCGGCGGTGAGCGATGTCCTTATCGAGCGCACCCGCGAAGAACTGACGGTGGTCATCAAGACCGCCCGACCTGGTCAAGTCCTGGGACTCAAAGGCACAGGCAAGGAACAACTGATCAACGAGCTACAGGCGCTCACCAACCGCAAAGTCGCTGTGAATGTCGTCGAAGTTCGCAATCCAGAAATCGATGCCCGACTCATTGCCGAAACGATGGCGGAGCAATTGAAAAAGCGCGCCAACTTTCGCCGCCTCATCAAGATGCGCTGCGAGAGTGCGATGCAGAATGGCGCCAAGGGGATTCGCATTCTTCTGGCCGGTCGTTTGGGCGGAGCCGAAATGAGCCGCACGCTCGACATGCGACTGGGTTCGATTCCCCGTTCGACATTGCAGGCGCATGTTGATTATGCGCTCGCCCACTCATTCACGACCTATGGCGCACTGGGTGTCAAGGTTTGGGTCTACCGCGGTATGTACGCGGTCGCAGAAACGCAGCAGGACTATCAATCGACCGCAGCGGGTGGCAAGGCCCGTGCCCGCGGTCGTCGCTGATTCATGACCGAATTACACACGAGATAAGACATGAACCTACTTCCATCACGAGTCAAGTACCGCAAGCAACAACGCGGCAAGATGAAGGGTTGCGCAACCCGCGGCAACTATGTCGCGTTTGGCGAATTCGGTCTCCAGTCTTTGGAAACCGTTTGGTTGAGCGGACGGCAGATCGAGGCTGGACGCATCGCGGCGCAGCACTTCCTCCGTCGTCAAGGCAAGCTCTACATCCGGGTCTTCCCCGAGAAGCCAATTTCGAAGAAGCCACTCGAAACACGCATGGGTACTGGAAAGGCCGAAGTCGAGTACTGGGCAGCGCGCGTGAAGCCTGGAACAGTGCTCTTCGAAGTGGAAGGTGTGTCGGAAGAATTGGCCAAGCAGGCACTCGCCCGCGTGGCCTACAAGATGCCAGTGCGCTGCCGAATGGTGACTCGGCGGTTGGCCGTCTGATCGAGATCAAGCAGCAGAGACAAGGAACTGAATCATGGACATGAAAGAAATCAAAAAGTTGAATGATGAGGAGTTGGGGATCGAAACCACGCGCATTCGTCGCGTGCTTTTCGATCTGCGCTCTTCGGTCGTTTCTGAAAAGTTGAAGGACACCACGAAGTTCGTCAAGACCCGTGTCGAGCTCGCGCGCGTGCTCACCGAAGTGTCCGCGCGGCGCGTCGCCAAGGCGACTGTCGTCCGCAAGCCAGTCGCTGTCACGCCAACCGCCCGCAAGCCAGTTGTCCGAAAGAAGGTGAAGTCTTGAGTCGCAAGTCTCCAGTTGTCATTCCAGAAAAGAGCCCGCGTCTGGTCGGTATGGTCGACCGCGATGTGCAGGATCGCACCCGGCGCGTGGTCATTTCCTACTCCGCCCGTCATCCCCGCTACGGAAAGTATGTCCGTCGGCGCACGGTGCTACAGGTTCATGACGAGACCAACGAGTCGCATTCGGGCGATCGCGTCGAAATCGCCGAGTGCCGTCCACTCTCGCGAACCAAGCGCTGGACGCTGGTGCGCATCGTGGAGAAGGCTCCGCTCAAGGCAGAAATTGTGTACGGCGAAGCGGTGAAGGCCAAAGACTGAGTTCAAGCGAACTTCTACGGAGATCAATGCAATGATTCAGAAAGAAAGCAGACTCGAAGTTGCCGACAACAGCGGCGCCCGACAGGCCATGGTGATTGGCGTGCTCGGTGCGAGTACCGCCCGCGGTCGATTCACCCGTCTGTCGATGTCGGTGGGTGATCGGGTTCGCGTGGCGATCAAGGCGGCAATTCCCAATGGCGATGTGAAGTCTGGGGATAAGGCGCTGGCCGTGATCGTGCGCGTCAAGTACCCGGTTCGCCGTGATGATGGTTCGTATGTCCGATTTGATTCCAATGCATGTGTTCTGATTGATGAAGACGGTAATCCCAAAGGCACGCGCATCTTCGGCGCCGTTGCGCGTGAACTGCGGGAGAAGAACTACATGAAGATCGTGTCCCTTGCGCCAGAGGTGGTCTAATCCCATGCCGCTCCATGTAAAAAAAGGTGATGTTGTGATGGTGACCTCGGGGAACAACCGAGGCAAGACTGGTGAGATTCTGCTGGTGGATCGCAAGGCGAACCGCGTGTTTGTCAAGGGAATCAACCTGCACAAGCGCAACATCAAGGCGACCCAAGCTTCGCCCAAGGGTTCGGTTATTGAGAAGGAACTCTCGATTCACATTTCTAATGTCAGCCCCGTCGTGGATGGAAAGCCGACGCGGGTTCGTTTTGTCGCCAAGCCCGATGGCTCCAAAGTTCGCATCGCAGTCCGCAACGGAAGTGCGCTGCATGTGCTCCGTGGCGCGTCCAAGTCCAAGGCCTGAAGGAGTATCCAATGAGTCAGAAACAAATTGCAAAGTCATATCCAGAACCCCGCCTGCGCAGCCTCTACCGCGATGCGGTCTCGCCACGCGTGTTGGCGGAGTTTGGGATGAAGAATATCCACCAGTTGCCGGTCATCGAAAAAGTGGTGATCAATGTGGGCGTTGGTCGTCACCTCGAGAATCAGAAGCTCAAGCCTGAGTATCGCGATGCCGTGATCAGCACGCTCTCTACGATTTCTGGGCAGAAGCCGATCATGATCCTTGCCAAGAAGGCTGTGTCGAACTTCAAGGTTCGTGAGGGTGCGCCGAGTGCCTTCATGGTCACGCTGCGTCGTGAGCGGATGTGGAATTTCCTCGATCGCTTGATCAATCTTGCCATGCCCCGTATCAAGGATTTTCGCGGTGTTTCTGACAAGACTTTCGATCGCCAAGGCAACTTCGCCTTGGGTTTGACTGAACAAGCGGTGTGGCCGGAAATCAATATGGCGGCCGTGAATCACACCCACGGAATGAACATCAACATCGTCTTCTCGCGAAGCGATCCCAAGAAGAGCCGCATGGTTCTCGCCGAACTCGGCATGCCCTTCGTCAAACCAGACCCGTCCAAGAAGCAACCCGCGCCGACCGCGCCGGTCGCAGCTGCATAATCCCCAGGAGCCGCAAGAAGCACCATGGCAAGCAAACGCGCATTTGTAAAGATGAAGACCACGCCGAAGTTCTCGACGCGCAAGCGCAATCGCTGCGAAATCACTGGCCACCCTCGTGCCTACTACCGCAAGTTCAGAATCAGCCGCCACATGCTGCGCGAATTGGCGCTGCTGGGAATGATCCCCGGCATGCGCAAGGCCTCTTGGTAATTCAACTCGACTTTCTTCACTCAAGGATTCAACCATGTCACTGCAAGATCTCACCGCCGATATGTTGACCCGCATCCGCAATGCGGTCTCGATCCGACGCAAGAGCGTTACCTGTCTCAACAACCGCCTGAATCGCGGCGTGTTGGAGGTGTTGCGCGACGAGGGCTACATCACTGCATTCGAAGTGATCGCCGACGGTCGTCAAGGTTTGCTTCGCGTTCAACTGAAGTATGGACCGCGTGGCGAAACGCTGATCAATCGCATCGATCGTGTTTCCCATTCGGGATGTCGCGTCTATTGCGGTACCGAAAATATGCCGCGCCTGCTTGAAGGACTTGGGATCACTGTGGTCTCGACAAGCCAAGGCGTGATGAGCGATCGCAAGGCTCGCGAAATGCGCGTGGGTGGCGAAGTTGTGTGCGCTGTCTCGTGATCGAAAGGAATGACCTATGAGCCGAATTGGAAAACAACTCATCCCCGTACCGGCGACTGTCAAGGTCTCGGTGAATGCCGCGACCAAGCGGGTCGATATCCAGGGACCCAAGGGCAAGAACTTTTTTGTCTTCCGTCCCGAGGTTGTGGTGGCATTCGACGAGAAGACCAAAATGATTTCGTGCTCGGTCGATGACATGGAGCGCATCGATGAGGGAAATCGCCGCGCTTATTGGGGTACCACCCGGGCAGTCTTGAACAAGATGGTCAAGGGTGTGACCGATGGGTACTCCTGCAAACTTGAGGTGATCGGCGTGGGTTGGACCGCCAAGTTGCAAGGCAAGAAGTTGGTGCTCTCGATTGGGTTCTGCAACCCGATTCCGCTCATGGTTCCCGACACGGTCACCTGCACCATTGACAACAACACCATCATCACGATCGCTGGCGTTGACTCGCAGCAGGTTGGGGCATTCGCAAGTCTGATTCGCAGCCAACGCAAGCCCGAGCCTTACAACGGCAAAGGAATCAAGTACTCCACCGAAGTCATTCAGCGCAAGAAGGGCAAGGCATTCGGCGCATAATCGCGTTCGAGAAACCTACGAGGAAATCACATGGATATCTGCACACAAAAGAGAACCCGCCGGAGTCGACGACGCAAGGGGCTTCGCAAGACGCTTCGCGGAACACCGCTGCGGCCACGCTTGGCGGTCTTCCGTTCCCCGCGACACATCTATGTTCAAGTCATCGATGACTTGGCTGGTCGCACACTCGCCGCGGCCTCCTCGCGGGATGTTGAACTCGCCAACAAGAGCGGCGGCAACGCGGATGCGGCAACGATCGTCGGTCGTGCCGTGGCAGAGCGCGCCATCAAGGCCGGTGTGGGCCAAGTGGTCTTCGACCGCGGCGGTTATCTCTATCACGGGCGAGTCAAGGCGCTGGCCGATGCGGCGCGTGCAGCAGGGCTCAAGTTCTGATTGGTCGGAATCAAATGAATTCAAACTGGAACAAATATGAACGATAATTTTGATGACAGCGGCGTCGATGCGACAACAGTCAAAGTGTTTCGCACCTCCTCGACCGTGGCTGGTGGTCGCCGATTCAGTTTCGGCGCGCTAGTCGTGGTCGGTGATCGTCACGGCAAGGTGGCGGTCGGTTACGCCAAGAGCAATCAGGTTCCGACCAGCGTGGAGAAGGCCACCCGTGAAGGCAAGCGCAAGCTGCGCGCCTATCCGCTGCAAGGTCGCACCCTTCCACATTCCGTTGAAGGTCGTTTCGGAGCGTCGTCCGTGCGTCTCGTTCCGGCAAGTCCAGGAACAGGCGTCATTGCCGGCGCATCTGTGCGCGCCGTCTTGGACATGCTCGGTGTTCAAGATTGTCTGACGAAGGCGTACGGATCAACCAACGCCAAGAATTTGGTGAAAGCGACGTTCGCGGCGCTTGACTTGCTCAAGACGCGCGAACGCGTCGAGCAACTTCGCGGTGTCTCGCTTGGGACAACGTCAGTTGAAGATGCGATCGCCCGTGGAATGGCGGCGATGCCAGCGCAACGATCCGGCGAACGGGCCGCCGCGCCGGTCAACACGGTTGGCGATGAGCGCCGTCGTGGCGGCGGTGGTGGTCGCTCAGGTGGTGGCGGTCGCGGATTCGGTGGTGGTGGCGGCGGCGGTCGACCGCGGTCCGATGATGGTGGTCGATCCAATGCACCAGCCGCACCAAGTCACACTCCAGCTCCCGCACCAACTCCCGCTCCAACAACGGATGCACCAGCGACTCCACCCGAAGGTTCGAGTCCACCCGCTCAGTCTTGATACGAGTCGAAAGAAAAGTTTTCTAGGAGTATTGAACCATGATGATCCATGATGTCACAGCACGAGTTGGGAAGCACAAGCTTCGCATGCGCGTTGGTCGCGGCGAAGGAAGCGGCAAGGGCGGCACCAGCGGTCGCGGTCACAACGGCGCCAAGAGTCGCGCGGGTTGGACGAGCCGTCCTGGCTATCAAGGTGGTTCCACGCCACTGCTGCGTCGCTTTCCAAAGCGCGGTTTCAAGAATGCTGATTTCCGCGTGGACTACGCGGTGGTCAATGTCGCCGATCTCGCTCATCACTTTGCTGCCGGCGCCTTCGTCAATGTCGACGCGCTGATTCTTGTTGGCATCGTTCGCAACACCAAGCTTCCGCTCAAGGTCTTGGGAAATGGCGAGATCGCCGTCAAGTTGAGTGTGACTGCGGATCGATTCTCGGCGCAAGCGAAGTCCAAGATCGAGGCTGCAGGTGGGACCGCTGTCCTGACGGCGTACGCAGCCAAGGTTGCGGCCGCGGCTCAAGCCGAAGCTGACGCCGAAGCGACCAAGGTGGCGAATGCTGCCAAGCGAGCTCCCAAGGCAAAGGCTGCCGCTGAAGCGCCAGCCGAAGACAAGAAGTCCGAAGACAAGAAGTAGTTCCTTTTCAATCACGACATGCTCCAAGCATTTGCGAACATCTTCCGAATCCGCGACCTGCGCAACAAGGTGTTTTTCACTTTGGGGGTGCTGGTCATCTATCGCATCGGATTCTGGATCCCACTCTTGGGCGTGGATCAATCAGAACTCGCCCGTGCGGCAGAACGAGCCTCGGTCGATCAAACTGGATTCGGTCGACTGCTCGAATACGCCTCGATCTTCTCGGGTGGATCGCTCCAGCAGTCCACCATCTTCGGTTTGGGCATCATGCCCTACATCACGGCGAGCATCATCTTTCAACTCTTACAGGCTGTCGTCCCAGCGCTGCAGGAGCTCAAAAAGGAGGGAATGTCTGGCCAAACCAAGATCATGGAGTGGACGCGCTATGCCACGGTTGGTCTCTGCCTCTTGCAAGGTCTCATGTGGCTGGGCTTCCTGCGCACTCAGAACCTTGTGCAGCCGCAGTTCCAACTTGGCGGTGGACTCGTCATCTTCTACATCTCTGGCATCGCAGCGTTGACCGCTGGCAGCCTCTTCTTGATGTGGCTCGGCGAGCAGGTCGACAAGTACGGAATTGGTAACGGAGTTTCGATCATCCTCACCGCGGGGATTCTCTCGCGCATGCCGAGCGCGGCAACATGGATCTTTGAGAACTTCGACGCCAGTGTGCAGGGGGTCGATTCGAAGATCGGCCTCGTGGGTCTCATCGTGCTCCTCGCTGGATTCCTCTTTGTGATCGCGGGCGCGATTGTGATCACCGTTGCCCAGCGCCGGATTCCAATTCAACAAGCCAAGCACACCCGCGGTCGCAAGGTCTTTGGCGGACAGCGCCACTACTTGCCGCTGCGAATCAATCATGCTGGTGTGATGCCGATCATCTTTTCAAGCACGCTCATGATGTTCCCAGCTTCGGGTTGTGCCTGGCTCGCATCGCGCGCAGCGGCGGTGGATGCCTCTTCTACCTGGTCGACCATCACCAGTTTCGTCGCCCAGAATCTGCAGATCGGGGCATACCCCTATGTGCTGGTCGAGATCGTGCTGATCTATTTCTTCTCCTACTTCTGGACCACGGTTCAACTTTCGCCAACCGACATGGCCAAGCAACTTCGCGAGCACGGTTCGTTCATCCCCGGACTGCGCCCCGGTCCGCGCACCGCTGAGTACCTCGAGACGGTCATCTCGCGCATCACCTATGTCGGCGCGGGCGCGCTGGCCCTGATCGCGATCATTCCCACCATCGTGAGTCAGCAACTCGGAATTCCCTTCTTCGTCGCCCAGTTCCTCGGCGGCACTGGTTTGCTCATTGTGGTCAGCGTGGCACTCGATCTCGTGCAACGAATCGAAGCCAATCTTTTGATGCGCAATTACTCCGGGTTCCTCTCTGGCGGAAGCAATCATGCCGGTCCCCGTCTTCGATCGGCGCGCGGGTGACCCCATGGTGACTCTCCGCAACACTTCAAATGAGGTTCTCTCCCAAGCCGATGCTCGGCGGGGTGGGGTGATCGCCACGGTGCGGTTGGGTGCGGATACGCAGGCGCATCTGGCTACCCCGCGATTCGGTGGCGGACGAGAGATCGCGCTGCGAACACAAACCGAGATCGACGCGATTCGCGACGCTGCCCTGATTGCGCGCACCGCCGTCGATGCCGCGCTGCGATGTGCAGTGGTCGGAACAACGCCGGCTTCCTTGGCATCGATTGCATCGGGGATCATCGCCGCGGCTCGGGCTGAGAGCCTGATTCAGTGCACCCCGCTCGATGCGTTCCCGGACAGCCGCGGCCACTTTCCAGCAGCCTGTTGCGTCGCAGTGAACGATCGCCTGATTCACGCCGTGCCGAGCGATGAACCCCTGCGGGATGGCGATGTGGTCACGGTTGATGTCGCGGTGCGATTTCGTGGTTGGTGCGCCGACATTGCCGATTGCGTGATTGTCGGCCGGGGCGGTTACGGCGAACTTGCGATGGTCAATGGCTGTCGAGAGATGCTCGATGCGGCCGTCTCGATCATGGCGCCTGGCGTTCGCTGGTCGAAAGTTGCGCAGGCGATGCAAGATGTTGCCCAGAGTCGCAGCCTTGGGATGGTGACGAGTTACGCCGGTCACGGCATTGGCCGGGACCTGCATGAAGCACCGATCGCCCCAAGTGCGGTGGACCGCGTCTTTCTGGCGCGAGACGATTTCACGCTTCTGCCCGACATGGTGTTGTCGGTTGAACCAACGGTCGTTCGCCACGCAGACGGAATTCAAACTGTTGACGCCGACGGATTTGCCATCGGCGTGCAGCTGGTGCAGTGCGACGATGGTTGGACGATGCGAACGGAGAGTGGTCTTCCGGGCTGCGCTGTGGAGCGCACGGTGGTGATCACCAGAACTGGTTGCGAGATTCTCGACGAGGCGCGTGCCTCGGTCTCGATTCAGAAGTCAGTGTAATTGTTGTCAAAGGAATTCATGGCCAAAGAAGAGAAGATCACCCTCGAAGCCGAAGTCACTGAGGCGCTTCCCGATGCGATGTTTCGCGTGAAGCTCCAGAATGGTCATGAGATTCTGGCCTATGTCAGCGGCAAGATGCGAAAGTTCTTCATCCGAATTCTTCCAGGCGACCGAGTCACCATCGAAATGAGCCCGTACGACATGACCAAGGGTCGAATCACTTTCCGTCAATGAACCAACGAATTTTCAGTCCTTACTCACGGAGTTAATCATGAAGGTTAGAAGCAGTATCAAGCGCCGCACTCTCGATTGTCAGATTGTTGTCCGCAAGGGCAAGCGCTTTGTCATCAACAAGAAGAACCCACGGCTGAAGCAGCGTCAAGGCTGAGCCAACATCGGAGCACACTATGCCACGCATTGCCGGTATCGACATTCCAGACAAGAAAAAAATCCTCTTCTCGCTTCAGTACATCCACGGCGTCGGTCCCAAGATTGCTGAGAAGATCTTGGCGAAGACGGGTATCGACCCAGATCGTCGCACCCACACGCTCGGCGATCAAGAACTGGCCGCGATCTCGAAAGAGATCGACGACAGCTACATCGTTGAGGGTGCCCTGCGCCGTCAGGTCGCTCAGGATGTGCAACGATTGAAGGACATTCACGCCTATCGCGGCGAACGACATCGTCGGTCATTGCCCTGTCGCGGTCAGCGCACGCGCACCAACGCCCGCACCCGCAAGGGCAAGAAGAAGACCGTCGCCGGAAAGAAAGGCGTGAACGGTTAATCCCCAGCGGATGACCAAGGAGAACAAACCATGTCGAAGAAACCAAAGATTCGTAAGAACATCATCAAGGGCATCGTGCATGTGAACGCATCGTTCAACAACACGATCGTCACCATCACCGACACCAACGGCGAAACAATTTGCTGGGACTCAGCGGGAAGCGTGGGCTTCAAGGGCGCACGCAAGAGCACCCCCTTCGCTGCGAGTCGGGCCAGCGAGCGTGCCGCGGGCAAGGCTCGGCGCGTCGGTATGCGCGAGGTCGAAGTTCGAGTCCGTGGCGCGGGTCCGGGTCGAGAATCGGCCGTTACAGCGCTGCAGGCCAATGGATTGAAGGTACTAACCATCGAAGATCAGACACCACTGCCATTCAACGGATGCCGATCGCCCAAGAAGCGCCGCGTCTAACATCGTCTTGTGCTTGGCCCCACAGTAGGGACCGCATTGCGCCCAGCAGGCTGATGCGGTTTCCGATCGGAGCCAAACTCGTTCTCGGATTGAACAACTGCTGGATAGGAGATTTGAATCATGCATGTACGCTGGAGAGGTCTTGAATTACCTGGTCGGGTGACCGCCGACAAGAGCAGTCTTTCGCAGACATTTGGGCGGTTTTCCGCTGAACCCTTTGAACGAGGATTTGGCACAACCATCGGAAACAGTATGCGGCGCATCTTGCTCTCGAGCATCGAGGGCGCGGCGATCACCAAGTTGCAAATCGCGGGTGTGACCCACGAGTTCACATCGATTCCTGGAATTGTGCAAGATGTCTCGGACATCGTGCTGAATATCAAGGGACTGATTGTTGAGATGGATGGCGAAGAGTCCAAGACCGTGCGCATTCGCGTCGAGGGCCCCTGCGATGTGACCGGCGCATCGATCGAGTCCGATGCCTCCATCCGAATCTTGAATCCAGACCATTTGATCTGCCGCGTCAACGACAAGGTTCGTTTCGAGGCGGATCTCACGGTGATGCGCGGGCGGGGCTATCAGCCTGCCAGCGAGCAGTACAACAACATCGAGATTGAGCAGGTCATCGGAGAGATTCCAGTTGACGCAATCTTTACACCCGTGCAGCGCGTCCGTTATCGCGTGGAGGACACGCGCGTTGGTCAGCGCATGAACTACGAGCGGCTCGTTCTGGATGTCTGGACCAACGGGACCGTCAGTCCGGAGATGGCCGTCGTTGAGGCCGGAAAAATTCTTCGCAAGCATGTCAATCCATTCGTCCAATTCGATTCAGCCGGTGATGAGTTGGTTGAGCAGGGGCTCACCTTGGAGCAGGATGTTGACGCCGATCTGGTTCGAAAACTCGAGATCACACTCTCCGAGCTCAACCTCGGAGTTCGGGCGACGAATTGCTTGCAGGCCGCAGGAATCGTCACGGTTCGGCAATTGGTTCAGAAGACGGAGGGCGATTTGATGGAACTTCGTGCCTTCGGAAAGACCTCACTGCAAGAGATCACTGCGCGTCTGCAGGACCTTGGACTCTCACTGGGTATGCAAGCACAAGAAAGGTCGTCAGCCCACGGTTGAGCAGTCATGCCCAACTGGATCTGACTTGGTCCTTTGACCAAAGGAGTATTGAAACATGAGACATCGTGTCGCTGGAAAACAACTCTGCCTCGAAAGCGATCATCGCCGCGCGATGCTTCGCAACTTGGCCGCTGGGCTCTTTGAGCACGGCGAAATCGTGACGACCCTGACCAAGGCCAAGGCGGTCAAGCCCTATGTTGAACGGCTGATCACCATCGCTCGGCATCGAACACTGGCATCTCGTCGTTTGCTCACCAGCAGATTGACGGATCGCGCGGTGTTCGCCTGGGTTGCTGATCCCAAGGTGAAGGAAGCGCGCAAGCAAAGCCCCTACTGGACGGTTCCTGCCGCGAGCGAGATTGAATTCAATCGCTTCGGTGAACTGCGCAAGGCACCGCGGCTGGTTCATCATCTGATGACCCGCGTCGCGCCGCTCTTTGCCGATCGGCCAGGTGGCTACACCCGCATCGTGAAGTTGGATCGGCGCAGACTTGGAGATGCGACGAATCTGGTGGTTCTGCAACTCGTGGGTCGCGAGGGTGGATCGCAGGTCTCTGGTGGAACCTCGGGTCGCCGAGGAACTGCCGACCGACGAACCGCATTCGCAGCGCAGATTCGCAAGGAATCGACCAAGGCTCCGGCGGCACCCGATACGACGGCCTGATCCAGGCTGCGACAGTTGTTTCGACGACGCGCGTCGTTCCCCTGACAGCTAGAACTGTCTCAGGAACCGCGCGTCGTTTTCATAGAGCCAGCGAATATCGGTGATTCCGTAGCGGCGCATGGCGATCCGCTCGATTCCCAAACCAAAAGCGTAGCCGCGCCACACTTCTGGATCGAGCCCGACGGCGGTCAGAACATTGGGATCGACCATCCCACAACCGCCGATCTCGACCCACTGCAACTGCCCGCGAATGTGCATCTTCATGTCCACCTCCGCAGATGGTTCGGTGAATGGGAAGAAGCTTGGGCGCATGCGCACCTCGGCGTCGCCCCCGAAGTATGCGTGTGCAAACTGCAGGAGCGCGGTCTTGAGATCGACCAGCGAAAGGTCGCGGTCAACGCAGAGTCCTTCGATTTGGTGAAACATCGAATAGTGCGTGGCGTCGTGAGTGTCGGGCCGATAGACCCGACCGACCGCCACCACTTTCAGCGGTGGCTTCTGCGATTCCATGGCACGAATCTGCACGGTCGAAGTCTGGGTCCGCAGCAGACGGCGCACACCCGACTGCTCACCCATGTAGAAATTGTCGCCGGGGTCTCGCGCGGGATGACCCGCCGGAATATTGAGCGCGGTGAAGTTGTGCCACTCATCTTCAACTTCAGGACCATCTGCCACGGTGAATCCCATGCGACCGAAGACGGCAATGATCTCGTCGATGGTCCGCGATAAGACATGCCGTCGACCCTCGGCAAGTGGGATCCCCGGCTCTGTGACATCGAGTCGCGGGCCAGCGGCTGAGAGGCTCAAGGTGCATCGATGTTGCTCGAGGGCCGCTTCAAGATGCACCTTGAGTTCATTGAGCCGTTGACCAAGCACTGGCTTCTCTTGCCGCGAGGCGTCCTTGAGCGCGCCCATGAGCGCTTTCAACTGACCGTTGAGTCCGAGGAAGCGGGTTCGCCATGATTCGAGCGTCGTTATGGAAGTCGCGCCGGCAAGAGCCGACAAAGCCTCTTCTCGCAGGGAATCGATCCGAAGGATCATCGCGGAGAGATCGGGGCTCGGGAGGGACATCGGGTTGGAAGTGTAGGGATTGACCCTCCCGCGGGTTCGTGACTCATTCTCGGTTACTGGATCAGAACTGAGGACGAGCCATCGATACCCGCGGGGGATCTCCCCAAGTGCCCCGAAATTGTGACCCGGAACAAGTCCCCAGAAACTCCCCGCCGGAATCAGATCCCCAGAATCGGCGGTCCGTGGTGTCCCACGAGTCGCCGTGAACTCCGCACTCCGTGCGACCCGCTCGAGCGATCGCTTCACTGCGATCTCGACGCCCACAGATCAAGAGACCTCACTTCGACGCACGCAACCCTTCTTAGATTGCTACCCAGAAGGGCTCGAGTAGTAGATAGAGACAATTGTGGGGGCTCTGTTGAGAAAAAAGTGAAATATTCTTTAGCTGGTTGCGCTACCCTCATTATTGGTTCAAGAATGGCGACAGCGACCGAATCTTCATCTCCCACTCCATCCTTTCCGGAGACGCGAACGCTGTGGATTTCAGACCGATTGTCAGAAGGGGAGGCTGGACTGATTCTCGCCAACGGTCATGTGATGTCGAGCTACCTGCAGCCACTCGTGACCTACTGTCGGGCGCTGGGATTGCACACCTCTATTCGAGGCGATCCGCAAGAAATCGTGCAAGGTTTCTTCGCCACCCGATTGTCGAATACTGAGTATCTGAAGTCTTGGCTGGGGAGCGGGCTGCGCCTTCGTCAGTGGCTGCGCAATGGACTGCATCACTTTGTGCACGAACTTCGCCGCGACGACGCCGGTCAAGCCAACGCAACGGATTCGCTGGACGAGATCGCGAGCACCACGAAACGCTCCGAAGATGAGTTCGAGCGCGCCTGGGCTCTCAGCGCCCTCGAACAGGCGATGAAAGAGACGATTGCGAATCTCGAGCGACGGGGCAAGCGCGCTGAGTGGGATATTTTCTGGATGCACCATGTTGACGGCCACGCCTACTCGGTCATTGCTGAGCGGCATCAAATGACTGCGGCTCAGGCAGCCCAGCGATCATTTGCGGTGGCCGGCCAAGTGCGAAATGCGCTCTATGGGATTCTGCGCAAGGATGGTGCTCTGACCAGTGAGATCGGAGTCGAGGTAGCTGCGATGATGGAGGTGTTGCATGAACATGGATCGTGATGGATCAGGGGAGTTTCCGACAGTTACCGTGCCGATGGCGATGCAGCTCATCTGCGCCATCCTCGGCGAAGCTGCGAAGCCAGTCGATCGACTCGCGGCGCGATGCGCGGCGAGCGCGGGATTGAAGTGGAGTCGCGAAGTTCTTGACCGTCGGGGACCGAACCCAACAACGCGTGCGGGTTGGATCGCTTGGAAAGATCTGGCCAAGCGCGATATTCGCGAGAGCGATCTGCATATTGGCGATCCCAGCGCACTCGCCGCGTTTCTCAAGTACCTCACGGCGATCGCCGGTGCGCTCGCCCTCGATGGATCGCTCATCACCCGAATTGATCGCCTGGAGATTCGCCGGGGACTCACGGTGATCGGACCGATGCTCGATGAACCATGGCGTGAGATTTGCGCCAAGGCGCGGCGGCGAATCGATCAAGGCTTGCCAGCCAGCGATTAGCGCACGCTTGGACTAGGTGGTGTAGTCGGCGTTGATTTCGACATACCGCTTGGTGAGTCCGCAGGACCAGAAGAGATCGCGCGCTTCTCCCATTGCAAGGTCGAGTTCGATACGAACGCAGTCAGCGGTGAACGCGGCTCGAACCGCCCCGATTTCGGCATGGGTTGGTGATCCATCGGCGAAGAGGGCGATGCCTCCCGCGCCCACGCGCAGGCGGTTTGGGTCGAACGGAATTCCAGCGCGACCCGCGGCGGCGAGGATTCTTCCCCAGTTTGGATCGCCACCGGTGACCGCGGTGCGCACCAGCAAGCTCATCGCCACAGTTCGTGCAACCTGCAGGGCGTCGCCCTGAGTTCGCGCGCCCGTGACGCGCACTTCGATGCCGCGTTCGGATCCCTCGCCATCACGGACAACCATGAGGGCAAGTTCTTGTCCGACCTGCTCGAAGGCCTCTGCGAGTTGTGCCGTTGGCGCGGTGCCGGCGCGATTCGACGCGAGGGCGAAGACACTGTCATTGGTGCTGGTGTCGCCGTCGACTGAGATTCGGTGAAAGCTGCAGTCAACTGCAGAGCGCAGATGGCCGTGCAGTTCGTCTGGTTCGAGCGTGGCATCGGTGGCAATGACCGCGATCATCGTGGCCATGTTTGGATGGATCATGCCCGCACCTTTCACAACTCCGGTCACGGTGCAATTGCGCTGGGTGACGCCGTCCATCCAGTGAATTGAGCGGCTCGACCACTTTGGCCGCGTGTCGGTGGTCATGATCGCGCGAGCGAAAGACTCACAAGAGCCAGGTTGTTGCGCTGCGATCAGTGCGTCGAGTGCGCCTTTGATGCGATCAATGGGAAGCGCAACTCCGATGACCCCCGTTGAGTTCACGAGGACTGATCGAGAGTCGATTCCGAGCCGCTCTGCGAGCGCGGTTGTTGATTGCACGGCGCGCAGCATGCCATCGTCGCCCGTCGCTGCATTGGCACACCCCGAATTGATGAGGAGCGCGCGGACCCGACCACCTGACGCCGCGAGGTTGGCGCGCGAGAGTTGGATGGGTGCCGCCACAATGAGGTTCCTGGTGAAGACTGCGGCTGCGGAGAGTTCGCCGCTGCCGCGACCGTCGCTGGTCAACAGGGCTAGGTCGGTTGAGCCGTCCTTCTTGATCCCCGCGGCGATACCAGCAGAGATGAATCCCTGTGGCCAGGGCGGCGCGGTGGTGTGCGCAGGGGTGATCGGCGCGACCGCAGTTGTCATGATCCGTGATCCGCGAGCGGAGCCGCTCCCGTGTCGAGCGTCATCGCAACCTCGTCGCAGGCCGTGTTTCGTGGACATTTTGCGCAGTCCTTGAGAACCTTTTCCGGAAGGACGCTCACGCTGACTGTCTTGAAACCACAACGCGCGAAGAAGTCTGGGGCGCGGGTCAGCACGAACACTTTGGGGATCCCCAAGTCCGCGGCCCAGTCGACGAAGTAGCGGGTGAGCGTCGAACCGAGTCCGCCACCCTTTCGACTTGGGATCACGCCGAGCGATCTGATTTCGGCGAGTTGCGGGGTGTAGATCCAGAGTGAACCGCAGCCGACAACCTCTTGACCTTCAACGGCAACCGCGAACTCAGAGAGTGATTCGAGGATCTCTTCGCGAGAACGGGGCAGATGCTCGCCGGCCCGAGCCCAGTGCGCGACGATGTCGCAAATGGCATCCAGGTCGTTGATGTGTGCCTCACGAATCGTGATCAGCGAGTCGCCAGCGTGAGACGCCTTGGCATCCTGTGATCCACGACCGAGATTCCGCCGCGCCGCCGCGACCGATCCTGCAACCTGGGCGGGCGCGGTCCCGCCATGGACATCGCGCTTGGCAACTGCCCGGTCGACCGTGAGCGCGACATACACATCGTCGCGAACGCCGGGAGCGATTGCTTGCATTTGCTCTACGGAAAGTGCTTCGAGCGGCTTTGACTCGCGGATTGCTTCGCGCACGAGTCGACCAACCGAGTGGTGGGCATCACGGAAGGGAACCCCTTGATGCACGAGATAATCAGCAAGCTCTGTGGCATTTGAATAACCCCCCTCGGCGGCGATGCGGGCGCGCTGTCGGTCGATCGTCATTCCATCGAGGACGGGAGGGATCATGCGCAGGCTCAACGACAGATGCTCCATCGCATCGAAGAGTGGCTCCTTGTCTTCCTGCAAATCTTTGTTGTAGGCGAGAGGGAGTCCTTTGAGCACGGTGAGTATGTTGACGAGGTTTCCGATCTGCCGACCAGACTTTCCGCGAATAAGTTCGAGCGCGTCTGGATTTTTCTTCTGCGGCATCAGACTCGATCCGCTGGTGACGGAATCGCCAAGCGTGATGAGACCGGCTTCTCCGGTGGTGTAGAAGATCAAGTCCTCAGCCAGTCGCGAGAGATGGATCGATGCCAGCGCGGTTGCCGAGAGCGTTTCGACCACGAAGTCTCGGTCGCTGACGGCGTCAAGCGAGTTTGCGGTCGGCGCCGAAAATCCCAGATCCCGAGCCAACTGCTCGCGATCGATCGGATAGGCGGTTCCAGCGAGCGCGCCAGAGCCGAGCGGACACATCGAGGCGCGAATCGCAGCGTCATTGAATCGCTCGCGATCTCGCAAGAGCATTTCGACATAGGCCATGCACCAGTGTCCAAAGAGAATCGGCTGCGCCCGCTGCAGGTGCGTGTAGCCCGGAAAAACAGTGCCGCGCTCGCGCTCGGCGAGGGAAAGCAGGCTCTGAATGCAACCCTCAATCTCGCTGGCGCGCCGGGCGATTTGCTTGATGGTCCAGAGGCGAAGGTCGGTAGCCACCTGATCATTTCGACTTCGTCCGGTGTGCAATTTCTTGCCGAGTGATCCAACGCGGGCAACAAGTTCGCGTTCCACCCACGAGTGGATGTCTTCATCCGCAGCTTCGGCCAGTGCGGATGGACTCTCGATCGCATGACGCAAGACCTCGCCGAGCGCATCGATGAGCGAGCCAGCCTCTTCTGCGGTGAGAACCTTGGCGCGTTCCAATGCGCGTGCCCATCCAACGCTTCCCTCGATGTCTTCTCGCACCAGGGTGCGGTCGAATGAAAGCGAATCGTTGAATTGGCGAAAGAGTGGATCCGCCGGCTCCGTTGCCCGACCTGCCCAGATCACTCCCATGTGCTGCCTTGTGGTGCGGGCTGCGAAGTGGACTGCGGCGCAGCTGGACTGCGCGTCGTTCGAGACGACTGAAGCGCCGCAGTCGATGCACCTTTCAATGCACGGATTCGTGTTGGAAGGGAGAAGAGGCGGATGAATCCCTCGGCGTGAGTCTGGTCATAGACCTCATCGGCACCAAAGGTTGCAAAGGCTTCGCTGTAGAGCGAGTTGGGACTGCGCCGTCCAGAAATTGTCGCCGTGCCCTTGAACAAGCGGACGCGAACATCGCCGTCGAGAACCTGGGCGGCATGCTTGGCGCTTTCCCAGAGCGATTCGCGCACCGGGGTGAACCAGGTGCCTTCGTAGACGATCCGGGCAAAGTCGAGTGCCAGCCGTTGGCGCCACTGCGTCGTCTCGCGGTCGTAGCAGAGTTGCTCAAGTCCACGGAGTGCTTCCATCAGGATCGTGCCGCCTGGCGTTTCGTACGCACCGCGACTCTTCATCCCCACAAGTCTGTTCTCGACCAAGTCAACGCGCCCGACGCCCTGCTCGCCACCAATTCGGTTGAGCGTTTCCAGGATCGTGACTGAATCCATGGGAACGCCATCGATCGCTGTGGGGAATCCACTGCGGAAAGAGAGCGTGAGTTCTGCACCGCTCGCGGGAGCACGGGCTGGATCGCAGGTGAGCATCCAGACATCGTCGGGTGGTGCCTTCCATGGATCTTCGAGGTCGCCCCCTTCGTGCGAGATGTGCCAGATGTTGGCATCGCGCGAGTAGATCTTTTCGGCGCTCGCCGCGCAGGGGATTGATCGCACCTTGAGATAGTCGAGCATCTGCTCGCGGCTCTTGAGATTCCAGAGTCGCCAGGGGGCGATGACCGGAAGGTGCGGCGCGAGCGCAGCGAAGGTGAACTCGAAGCGAACTTGGTCGTTGCCCTTGCCGGTGCAGCCGTGGCTGAGAGCGTCGCAGCCAGTTTCGAGCGCGACTTCGACTTGCGCGCGAGCGATGATCGGCCGGGCAATGGATGTGCCGAGCAAGTACCGACCCTCATAGACCGCCCCGGTGATCGCCATCGGATAGGCGAACTCCTCGAGGAAATCTCGGCGCAAGTCCTTGATGATGCACTTCGTAGCCCCCGATCGAATCGCCTTCTCTTCGATCCCCTCGAGTTCGCGCGCGCCTTGACCGACATCGGCAACGACAGCGATCACTTCACAGCCGTAGGTTTCAACCAGCCAGGGAATGATGCAGGAGGTGTCGAGCCCTCCCGAGTATGCGAGCGAAACACGACGGGGTTTGAATGACTCTTTCATGAGAACTCCTTCAAGGTGCAGTAGTGAAAAAACAGGCGAGTGAATTCGCGGATGTCATGGGTGAGCGGCCACGGATGGAGCGGGTCGATCCTGCGGTGCAAGGTCGCTGCGAAGCAGTGCCAGCATGAGCGCATTCTGGATGTGCATGCGATTCTCGGCCTGATCGAAGACGATCGAGGCAGGCGAATCGATGACTTCTGCGGCAACCTCTTCGCCACGTTTGGCGGGCAAGCAGTGCATGAAGCGAGTCTTCGCTCCAGCGCGCCGCATCAGTGCGGCGTCGACCCGGTAGGGGGTGAGCATCGCCGTCTTCTCCGCTGCGCGCGATTCTTCGCCCATGGAGACCCAGACATCGGTGTAGATCGCGTCGGCTCCCGCGACGGCGGCGAGGTCGTCCGTGCACACGATGCGCGCACCGCTTCGAAAGGCCCGGGCGTCAGCGATGCGCAGCGCGTCGGCTGCTGGGCGGCACGCGGTCGGGGTGATGACTGTCATCCGACCTCCCAGCGTCGCAACCGCTTCAATGAGTGAGAGGCACACATTGTTGCCGTCGCCAACCCAGGCGAGATGGAGTTCTTCCGGTCGTATTCCAGACTCAACGAGCGTAAAAATGTCGGCGAGCGCTTGACAGGGGTGATGTAGGTCGCTGAGGGCGTTGATGACCGGAACTGAACTGGCGGCTGCGAAGCGCGCCAGCAGTTCGTGCGATCGACATCGAATCGCGATCACATCTGCCCACCTGGAAAGATTGTGGGCATAGTCCTCGACTGTTTCGCGCCCGCCGATTGGCGAGGATTGGTGGTCGAGGAAGACCACGCCTCCACCGAGTTTCTGAAAGCCCAGCTCGAATGAGACCCGCGTTCGCAGCGATGGCTTCTCAAAGAGCATGACCAACGATCGCTGCGCCAACGATCCAGCGAAGGGGCGGTAATCGGTCTTCAACCGAGATGCAATCCCAAAGAGCTGGGTGATCTCTGTGGCCGAGAGATCGATCACCTGGAGCAAGTCACTCGTGAGCAGCATGGATGCGGGGGAGGTCATGGTGTGCTGAGCGTGACTCGTTCTTCGCAGCAAGGGGGGAGAATCGTACTGCCGACCCGCTCGCCGCTGGCGATGCGATCCAAGAGATTGGGCTCATTCCAACTCGCGATGATCACCGAGATCCCAGTTGCTTCTGCTGCTGCGATCGCGCTGCGAACTTTCGGAATCATGCCGGCGCGGATCGTGCCATCGAGAATCAGTTGCTCTGCCGAGGATCGGTTGAGCTCTTCGATGACCGCGCCGCTGCCGTCGCGCACCCCGGGTACATCGGTCAGAAAGACCAGCCCTGTTGCGCGGACCAGTTTGGCGAGTGCCGCGGCGGCATCGTCGGCATTTACATTCAGGAGATGGCCATCGCCGTCGACGGCGACGCTCGAAAGCACTGGAAGAAAGCCAGCGCCGAGGAGTGTGTCGAGGAGCCGCGCGTTCCCGTTTGTGATCTCGCCCACGCATCCCGGATCAAAGGGATAGTGCGTGGCGACTGACGCGGTGGTCGTGAATCCATCGGCCAGCGAGAGCCCCACCGCGCTGCACCCTTGGGCGAGAAGCTGGGCGACGAGGGTCGCATTGACCTGCCCATTGAGCACGGCCGAAATCTCGGCCATCTGATCGGGCGGAGTGATCCGGATGCCATCGCGTTTTTCACTCTTCATCCCGAGCCGCGCAAGATGGCGGTCGACGGTGCTTCCGCCACCGTGGGCAATGATGACCGAGCCGGGTTTTCGATGGTGGAGCGACGAGACAGCGGCGATCGTCGCGGAGAGAGCGCGCGCATCGTCGAGAAGTGCGCCACCCAATTTGACAACGAGCTTGGTCGGAGCCTTGGTCGGATTCCTCACGAGAGCACCTCCTGTGGAACCGACGGCACGGCACGCGGCAGAGCAAAGCCCGTTGTTTCGCCCAGCCCAAAGCGGATGTTGAGGCACTGCACAGCTTGTCCAGCGGCACCTTTGATGAGATTGTCAATGGCGCTGCAGACGATGAGGTGTCGTCGCGATTCATCAACGGCCAACTGGATGTCACAGCGATTGCTTCCGGAAACTGCCGCAACGGATGGCCAGGCGCCAGCGTCGAGAATGGTGACAAATGGCTCGCAGTTGTAACGCGCCGAGAGAATTTGACGAATGGCGGACTCGCCGACACCATGCTTCAGCGTCGCGTGAATGGTCGAGAGAATCCCGCGGTCGAATGGTCCCAAGTGCGGAGTGAAAATCACATCGCTGCCGACCTCCTGGGCGATCTCGGGTTGGTGTCGATGCTTGAAAACCCCGTAGGGCTGTTGGCTTACCTCGCAGAAGAGACTCTTCAGCGCGAGCGCGCGGCCCGCGCCACTCACGCCGCTGGTGCTGTCAACGATGATTGGTGCTGCTTCCAGCACTCCGGCATCCCAGAGCGGTCGCATGGGAAGAATCACGCTTGTGGGATAGCAGCCCGGCACGGCGATGAGTTGCGCTCGGCGGATCGCATCGCGGTTGAGTTCGGCGATCCCGTAGACCCGCGATTGCAACCAGGCAGGATGGGCGTGGGCGAAACCATAGTGCTTGGGATAGTCGTCGGGATCTCGCAATCGAAAGGCAGCCGAGAGATCGAGCAGGGTGATGCCAGCGGCGAGGAGTGCCGGCGCAAGATCGTGACTCGCCTCGTGCGGAACAGCCAAGAAGACGGCGTCAGGCTTGAGCGCGCAGATCGCCTCGATCGACGCGGCGTGAACCTTGAGGTCGGTCCATCCTCGAAACCGCGGGAAAATCTGGTCGAATCGCTGGGGGTTCTCGCTGCGTGCTGCGGACCCGAAGAGCCCAACCACCTCGACGCCTGGGTGTCGCAGCAAGATGCCAACCACCTCCGCCCCCGAGTATCCCGCGGCGCCAACCACGACAGCACGACAGGCCGCAACGGATGAACGCGTGGATGGAGTGTGGTGATTCACGGTTTCTCTCAAGAATGAGCGGGCGAGCGCCGCCGCGGCGATGGCGCGGTAGGCGAAGGCATCTGGGCGAGCGACTGCAGTTTGCGGACAACCATGCGTGCCGCGCGGGCGGTGGTGCAGGCAATGAAGATGCAGTCATCTCCGGCGATCGTGCCCAGCACCCCGGAGAGATCGGCTCGATCGATTTCAACTGCGAGTGCGCTGGCTTGCCCTGGCGGAGTGTGCAAGATTGCTTGCGTTCCGCCAATTGATATCTCCAGCATCAAGCGGCGCACGGTCAAGGCGAGCACGGCGCTTCGGTCGATCGACGCAGAGTCCGTACCCGTGGCGGGCAGGTGATAGCCGCTCGCACTCTTGACGACGCCAATCTCAGCAAGATCCCGCGAGAGCGTGGTTTGGGTTGTGGCGATCCCAACCCGCCCAAGATGTTGAGCGAGGTCTGCCTGACTGGAGATTCGCCCCGATTCGATCAACTTGATGATCTGACGATGGCGCTGGGCTTTGGGAAGCATGGTGCATTATTATGCAGTCGAGTGAATAAAAAGTCAAGAGCCGGGAAAGAAAAACCGGTGGCGCCCGCAACGCGGGGCATCCACCGGTGTCTTTTCTCGCTTAGGCGTTCGCGGCTGCGGGCGGCGGCGCAGGAACGCTGGCGTCTGCTTCGACCGGCGCTATTGCTTTGGATGCCTTGGGGGATCCCGAAGAAGACTTCTTCTTCGCCGATTCGATCTTGGATCGATCGGGGACGAGGATCATCGACATACGCTTGCCGTTGAGGCGGGGGGTCATTTCGACGCGACCGATGTCGGCGAGTTGCTGGGCGATGTGCTCCATGCGTTCGTCGCCCTTGTTTCGGTAGGTCAACTCGCGACCGCGGAAGTTCTGCACGAACACCACGCGATAGCCCTCCATCAGAAACTGCCGGGCCTGATTGACGCGAATCTCCACATCGTGCGGATCGATCTTCATGGATCGCCCGAGCCGGACTTCCTTCATTTCACCAGCCTTGGACTTGGTCTTCTGCTGCTTTTCCTTCTTGGCCTGTTCGTACTTGAACTTGCCAAAGTCCATGATGCGCACCACGGGAGGTCGCGAATCCGCAGCGATTTCGACCAGGTCGAGTCCAGCAACGGCGGCGAGCCGCTTGGCCTCTTCGAGTTCAACAACACCGACCATCGTGCCTTCGGCATCAAGCAAACGAACGGGGGTCACACGGATGCGATCATTGATCCGAGGACCAGAGTCTCGTGAATCGCGGAAGGGGGGACGACGATTGAATTGGGTGATAGTGAATTCCTCTGTTATCGAATGGAAGCGAAATGACAAGCTGGTGCATCACGCAAAGAGTTCGCGTGCGGCATCGAGCCAACGATGGTGCATTGAGTTGAAGATCCGTGTGCTGCGCAAGACCCGGCTCGACGATGGGACGGCCCCATCATCATGCGGAGAGAATGTGAGAGAAAATCATGAGTCGGATGGTCTCAAGGTTGCGCTGTTCAATCTCGAGAACGCTCGAGACGGACGCAACCTACCACGCAATTTCAGTTGTGCCCAAGAAATCTCAAGAGAATGGCGTGAATACCGCGATTTGTGGGGTCGGTCGCGTCAGGGAAGTTGGCGGTTTCAGGGGGTGAGCGCAGCCTTGAGCGACTCACTGCCGCGTGTGCGGTACTCGGCCCCAAGCCTCAAAAGAAACTGATCGAGCGGTAATTCGCCCAGATTTGCGTCGATTCCGAATGCCCGCAAGCTGACCACCCGTTGCTGCGCGTCGCGCGGACCCACAACCGCGAGGTAGGGGATCTTGGCCTCGCTGGCATCTCGAATGCGCGCTTGAATTCGCTCATTTCCGGCATCGATCGTCGCCCGCATTCCCAGCGCCTTGATGGCCGCGAGCACCTCTTTGGCGTACTCCTCGCTCTTTTCACTGATCGGCAGCACGCGAACCTGCTCAGGCGCGAGCCAAAGCGGGAAGGCGCCGGCAAAGTGTTCGATCAGCACGCCGACGAATCGCTCCATCGATCCAAACGGTGCGCGGTGAATCATCACCGGTCGGTGTTCCTTGTTGTCGGCTCCGATATAGGAGAGGTCGAATCGAATCGGAAGGTTGTAGTCCACCTGGACCGTGCCGAGTTGCCAGGATCGACCGATGACATCTCGAACAACGAAATCAATCTTGGGACCGTAGAAGGCGGCTTCGCCAGGTTCTTCCGAGAATGGAACCCCAAGCGAGCGGGCTGCACTACGGCAGGCTTCTTCGGCCTTGTCCCAGTTGGCAGACTCGCCGACATACTTGTCGCTGGTGGGATCGCGCAGCCCAACCCGCACGCGATAGTCGCTCATGCCAAGCGTGGCGAAGATGAGCTTGACCAGTGCCAGGCATCCCTGCAACTCCGCGCTGACTTGATCCTCGCGAACAAAGAGATGCGCGTCGTCCTGGGTGAATCCCCGCACGCGGGTCAGTCCGCCGATTTCTCCCGACTGTTCCCAGCGGTAGACGGTGCCGAACTCGGCCAGCCGTACCGGCAGATCGCGATAGGAGTGGGGCTCGCTGGCGAAAATGCGAATGTGATGCGGGCAGTTCATCGGCTTGAGGAGGTATCCCTCCACTTCGCCGCGTTCGAGTCGATTGGCCAGTTCGCCGCACGAGCAGCCTTCGCTGGCGAGTTTGCTCATGGCATCGTGATCGACGATTGGTGGATACTGACTCTCGCGGTAGTAGGGGTAGTGCCCGCTGGTTCGATAGAGTTCGAGTTTTCCGATGTGCGGCGTGAAGACTTGTTGGTATCCCTGCTCGCGCAGCGCTTCGCCGATGAAGGTCTGCAATTCCTGTCGCACGACCGCCCCGCGCGGAGTCCAGAGCACCAGTCCTTGCCCAACCATCTCGTCAATGTGGAAGAGTCGCAGCTGCTTGCCCAGCAGCCGATGATCGCGCTTCTTTGCCTCTTCGACCTGCTTGAGGTAGGCCTCAAGTTCTGGTTTCGTCGCGAATGCTGTGCCGTAGACGCGGGTGAGCCGATCGAGTGTTTCGTCGCCCTTCCAATAGCTCGACGCCAGACTGGTGATCTTAAACGCGCCGATGCGACCAGTCGACGGAATGTGCGGTCCGCGGCAGAGATCCTCCCAGTTGGTGCTTGGTGATCCCGTCGCGTACCAGGAGAGCGTTGTCGAACCGCCTTCTTTCGCGCGCTCTGCATTGTCGATCTTGAACTTGCTGCCCTCGGTCTGCAATTTGGAGAGCCCGGCATCGAGCGTGAGGTCGTAGCGGGTGAACGGTCGGTTTTCCGCGATGATCTGCGCCATCTCAACTTCGATCGCCGCGAAGTCATCGGTGCTCGGGGCACGACCACTCGCGAATGCCATGTCGTAGTAGAAACCCGTGTCGAGCGCCGGTCCATAGACCAGCATCGTGCCTGGATAGAGCTTCTGAATCGCTTCGGCCATCACATGCGCGCAGGAGTGGCGCAGCATCGAGAGGGCATCGGTATCAACTTGGCCATCGCGCGATTTCGGCGTGACGAGGGCGAGGGCACAATCGTGTTCGATCAGCGTCGAAAGATCCGAGAGTTTGCCATTGATCTTGGCACCAAGCGCAGCCTTCGCCAGCCCTGGACCGATGTCTGCCGCGACCTGTGCGGCTGTCGTGGCTGCGTCATATTGTCGAATGCTGCCGTCTGGCAGAGTGATTCTTGGCATCAGAGAAACTCGGTCGTGAAGTCTACCCGCCTTCGAAAAGGGAGGGGTGACCAGCGGGGGTCGGAGGTTTCTCAGCGAGCTTGGTGATCTCCAACTGAAACTCTGCGACGCTTTGGAAGTCGTGGTAGACGCTGGCGAAGCGGACGAAGGCGACTGCATCGACACTGCGCAGCGCGAGCGCGACCCGCCGACCGATTTCCGAACTCAGAACCTCATGTTCGAAGTCGCGGTGAATGCCATCGTCGATTTCGTCTGTGATCTTCTGTTTCAGCTCTTCTGCAACGGGCCGTTTTCCGCAGGCCGACTGGATGCCGCGCAAGATCTTGGCGCTCTCAAAGGGAACGCGCGACCCATCCTTCTTGATGACCTTGATCCGGGTGAGTCGCTCGGCGCGCTCGTAGCTGGTGAAGCGCTTCTTGCACACCAGACACTCGCGCCGGCGGCGAATGCCTTGACCACTTTCAATGGGACGGCTGTCGATCACGCGCGCGTCAGGAATCTTGCAGTGTGGACAGTTCAAGGGTGCTTCTTCGGCAGGCGCCGTGGGGGCATCTTCGGCGCAGAAAGGAGCGCAGTCAAGGCGAAATCGCCTCGGGAATCGTCGGCTGTTTGGGGGCGGGAAGAATCCGCAGATCAAGCGCGGCACTGCCGCCCAGCTCGAAATAGTCGACGGTCATGGTGACCTCGCGCGCCGCGGTGATGGAAAAGCGACCACGGTCCTGGGCAAGCCCGTGCCGATCCCAATGATTGATGAGGACCTCGCCATCAAGCGAGACACGAATGCCATCGTCGCTGCGGGTTTGGACGATCCAATCACCCGGCGGTGCAGAAAATGTGGTGGTCGCGCGAATCCCAAAGTTGTCGGGCGGAATGGAGGCTGGCCTCTGCATGAGGTTGACATCATCTGGCCCACCGCTGCCGAAGGGGAAGGTGATCGAGTCGACATACACGATGAATGGATTCGTTTTCGCGGCCTGGTCGAAGGAGTCGAGACTCGGCGGGGCATCAGCGGTCGCGGGAGTCGGCAACGGAAAAATCGCCACGCGCCAGTTGGCACTCAATAGCGTCCCATGCACGCGCTGAACTTGATTGGCAGCGCGACCCCAGAAAATCGCCAGTTCATAATTGGTGAGATGGCTCGGCGTCTCAGTTTCGATGATCGCGGTGTTGGACTCGGGTTCGATGTTTGTGCGTAGGTCTCCCTGTCCCTGTGATGCCTGGAGAAACTGAATCCTCTGCGAGCCGAGGAGTTTCCAGCGGTGGACATTTGTTGGTCCAGGTTCGGCGATCGTCATCGGCGCGATGAAGTCAAATGGCCCGTAGTCACCGAGGAGGATCGCACCCCGACCGTTCAGCTGCGTTCGCTTGGTGATCGGGAGTCCATCCACGATTTCGACTGCATTTCCAGCCCCGGGGAGCGATGCCGCGCGCGCCATCAGCTCAGTCCAATCGGCGGGCGGTTGGGTCGTTTGGGCTTCCTCAACCGCAACACTCTCTGCATCCGCATCAAGACCCACCGGCAGATCGATCATCGTGTTTGCGGCGATCGTCGTGTCCGTCGTCGATCGAAGCGAGATTGCGATGCCATCCTTCGAGAAGCTATTGCGAATGATGGCGTTGCCAGTGGACCCGACGCCATTGGCAATCGCCCAGGGTCGCGTGGCGAGCGCTGCATCCGCATCCCACCAGAGTCGCACGCCTGCAGAATTGTCGGCGAATGTGTTGTCGGTGATCGTGGTCGATCGACCATGTTCGATATTGATGCCGCCACTCTCGGCGCCGACACCAGACGTGCCATTATTGCGGAAGAGATTTCCGCTCACCAGCGTGTGCTGCGAGTACCCACCCCAGACTCCGCAGATCGCATCGCGGTCAAAGCGATTGCGCAGGATTCGGTTGTCAAATGAAAAGGTCAACTCGAGGCCGTGGGCGGCGGCGTCTGAGAAATCATTCAGCGCAATGAGATTGCGATTGCAGCCGCGACCGATGTACCAGTTCGAGCCGGCGACTTCGCCAAGCGCTGGGGCGACTTCGCCAAGCGCCTCGCGTCCGGCGAATCCAAAGAATCCATCCCCGCAGTGGGTGACAGAATTCAGCATAATGGTGTTGTCGCAGCACTGCTCAAAGCACAGGATGCCCGCAGAGTCCTGCCCGCGGTTGTAGACACCGTGGCTGTACCCACGCACGCAGAAATCGAGCGAGTTTCGGCAAATCGTGTTGGAACTGCTGCGCCAGAGTGCGATCCCCCAACCCGACAGAAACGACGCGTCGCAGTTGTAGATCTGGGCGTGCGAGACCTCAGAAAGGAGGATTCCGTTCTGCCCCTGTCGAATGCCGACCTCACGAATGATGACCCCTTGGGCGCCACGAAGCGCGATGGCAGCGCCGTACTGTTTCATCCACTCGTCGCGGTCGTTGGAATGTGGCCAGAGCCAATCCCGTGGGTCTTCGTCTTCGGGGGTCGATCCAAGGTGCTGCGCGAAGTTGCGGACGAGTTCAAGATTCTCGAGGACGGCGTGATCGCATCCAGTTCCAGAAATGCCCACCCGAAATCCGGTGATCACGCCACCACGAACCGTCACCCGCTTTCCCTTGATCACGATTCCAATGCCGCGAAGTTCATGCCGTGGCGTTGTCTCATGGTTGGCGCCAAAGAGTGTCTGCCCGGAGAGATCGACGATCAGGTCGTCGCCGTCGATGTGAATGACTCCATTGTCATCGGCATCGACCAGTGCCCGGGGGGCGAGAATCAGCCTGCAGGATTGGGTAATACGGGTGTTGTCATCGGCAACGACGACTTGCGGGAGCTGCGGCGCTTGCGGCTCGGCCGCGAGCGCGGGCGGAACCGTGGAAGCCGCCTGAAACCCCTGCGCAGCGAGTGTGCAGCACGCGATGCACCCAAGGCGGGCGATGAGAACACAAGGACGCATGGCGCTAAATCTCTTCGACTTCGGATACTTTCTTATTGGTCAGTTCGTCGATGCGCGTGGTCGTCGTCTTGGTGAGTTCGTCGATGTATTCCTTGGCGTTGGTCACCTGATCTTCGGAAATCTTCAACTTTGGATCGTTCTTGAGAGCGTCGATTGTCTTGTTGCCATCGCGCCGCTCATTTCGAACCGTCACGCGGCACTCCTCGGCCATCTTGCGAACCTGCGCGGCCAGTTGCTTGCGACGCTCGACAGAGGGCGGTGGGAGCATGACCCGAATCTGCGCGCCTTCCGATTGAGGATTGAGACCGAGTCCACTGCGCTCGATCGCTTTGATGATCTCGGCCTTCGCGCCTGGGTCGAAGGGTTTGACGAGGAGTTGCGTCGGCTCTGGAACGCTGACACCGGCAATTTCGCGCAGGTCAACAAAGCTTCCGTAGTACTCAACCTTCACATACTCCAAGAGTGCGGTGTTGGCGCGACCAGTGCGTACCCCCCGATACTCGCGTTGCAAGTAGTCGATGCTCTTGGTCATCTTCTCTTCTGTTTCGAGTAGTACGGTGTCGATGTCCATAGTGGAGTTCCTAGGCGGTCACGAGGGTGCCGACTCGCTCGCCAGCAATGACGCGGCGTATGTTTCCGGTCACCTTGTAGTCAAAGACAATGACTGGAAGGGCGTGCTCCATGCACATGGTCATCGCAGTCAAATCCATCACCCCCAATTTCTTCTCAATGGCTTGCGAAAACCGCAGCGTCTCGAAACGGGTGGCGGTGGTGTCTTGGCGGGGATCTGCCGAATACACGCCATCCACTTTGGTGGCCTTGAGCAAGGCTTCAGCTCCAAGTTCGATCGCCCGAAGTGATGCGCAGGTGTCGGTTGTAAAGAAAGGATTGCCAGTTCCGGCAACCAAGATGATGACTCGTCCCTTTTCAAAGTGGCGCAGCGCGCGGGCACGAATGAATGACTCCGCGACGCTCGGGACATGGATCGCGCTCATCACCCGACTCTCGATTCCGCGGGCGTGGAGCGCTTCCTTGAGCGCCAGGCCGTTGATCACCGTGCCGAGCATTCCCATGTAATCAGCCGTGGACTGATCAAATTTTCCGACCGCCGCGAGTCGTGCGCCACGAATGATGTTTCCCCCGCCGACCACCACCGCAAGTTCGAGCCCATTGCCGAGCGCGGCGGCGATTTCGCCGGCGATGCTGGCGAGTTCATCGGGGTGGATGCCAAATGCCCCATCGGATGCGAAACTCTCGCCGCTCAACTTGAGCAGCACGCGACGGTAGCGAGGACGAGCAGTCGACGTTTCGATGACCATAAAGTCAAAGACTACAATCTCCTGCGAATGATGGCGATCGATCCAGCACACGCGCCGACACCCGCGGCGCGCGCCGATAGCGCGCGAAAGGGCCCCATGTCTTGGATCTGGATCGGGTTGGTGATTTCCATTCCGCTGCACGGAGTGCTCTTGGCAGTTCTCTCAAGCATTCACGCCGGAGTCGGTGATTCCACTGGCAACTCGATCGAGTCCGTCGAAGTTTCGCTGATCGACGGCGATCGTCTTGAACCCGAGCCACCTTCCGTGGCCGGCGGCGATTCGCAAGCACCCGAGATTCGCTCTGCGGGCCCCGAAACGGGTGGAATCAACATGGAACACATGGGTCTGCCGGAGTCGACTGGAAATGAGCAGGGAGAGTCTGCCGTGGTGACTGCTGGTGCTGCGGGTCTCTTCGCGGCTGGTGGCGGCGGAGATGGAGTTGGCGGCAACGGCTCCGGCGGCGCAACCACCTTCTTTGGCGTGGGAGGACGCGGAAAACGAATCGGTTATGTGATCGACA
>SIAB01000087.1 GCA_009692015.1 Phycisphaerales bacterium | reverse complement strand
ATGATGACCTGCGACGGCATCTTGGGTCGTGACATTCTGAAGTCATCGAACTGATTCAGCATTCTGGTTTTTCTCTGACTTGCCACCAGCGCCGCATTCTTGCGGCGCTGGTTTTTTTATTGGCCGTCGGTCCCCGACCACGCACACGCCGCGCGAATCAGCTTGACCGGTGGACTACGGGCAAAACCCTTGGTCGCAACAGCAGATTCTGCGCGTAACCGGGCGGTACGACCACTGTTGCGAGGTGAACGACGCTGCGACGACCCCGAGAAGCATGACGCTTCCTGCGGTGCCCGCGCATCGTGTTGGAGCAGCAGCCGTCAGAACGCACCATCTGCGAGCGCTCGACTCAGCGGCACACCCGTGGGCAACAGAAAAGGCCCCGTCCCGAATTGGGACAGGGCCTTGCACCGCGCTCGATCGACCGCTCTCAGGGAGACGCTCCCGAAGCGATCGCCTCGCGCGTGGATCAGTAATCCATATCTTCGTCACCGGCTCCGGCGCTCGCCTTTGCCTTCTTTTCCTTGATGTCCGTGATCGCACAGTCCGTGGTGAGAAGCAGTCCAGCGATGCTCGCAGCGTTCTGAAGCGCCACGCGCTCAACCTTGGTCGGCACGATGACGCCAGCCTTCACGAGGTCCTGATAGACCCCAGTCGAGGCATTGAAGCCGTACGAGATCTCGGATGACTCTTCGACCTTCTGAGCGACGATCGATCCATCCAAGCCGCAATTTGCAGCGATCTGCTTGATTGGGGCTGAGAGGGCACGCAGGACGATGTCGACTCCGACTTGCTCGTCTCCGGTCAAGGACTTCTTCACCTTCTCGAGAGCCTTGCGGGTTCGCAGGACAGCAACGCCACCACCAGGAAGGATGCCCTCCTCGACAGCAGCGCGGCAGGCGTGCAGTGCGTCTTCGACGCGAGCCTTCTTTTCCTTCATCTCGACTTCGGTCGCAGCGCCGACATTGATCTGCGCAACACCGCCGGCGAGTTTCGCGAGGCGCTCCTGGAGCTTCTCCTTGTCGTAGTCGCTGGTGGCCACATCGATCTGGCTCTTCAGCTGCTCGATGCGACCTTGGATGTCCTTGGTCTTACCGCCGCCTTCGACGATGGTGCAATTGTCCTTGTCGATGGTGATCTTCTTGGCGCGGCCGAGGTCGGCGAGTGTGACATTCTCGAGTTGCATGCCGAGCTCTTCCATGATGGGCTTGCCACCGGTGAGCACCGAGATGTCCTCGAGCATCGACTTGCGACGATCGCCAAATCCAGGAGCCTTCACCGCGCAAACCTTCAGGACGCCGCGCAGCTTGTTGACCACGAGCATCGCTAGGGCCTCACCATCGATGTCTTCGGCGACGATGAGGAGCGCGCGACCAGACTCGGCAACCTTGCTGAGCACTGGGAGCAGATCCTTGGCGGCTGACATCTTCTTCTCGTAGACCAGAACCACGGCGTCTTCGAGAACACATTCCATCGCGGCTGGATTGGTGACAAAGTGGGGACTCAGATAGCCCTTATCGAACTGCATTCCTTCGAGCAGTTCCACCTCAGTTTCAAGGCTTTTACCCTCTTCGACCGTGATGACACCATCCTTGCCGACCTTGTCCATCGCCTGGGCGATGATGTCGCCGATTTGGGTGTCGTGGTTGGCGGAGCAGGTGCCAACCTGCGAGATCTCCTTCGAGTTCTTTACGGGCTTCGAGAGTCGTGCGAGTTCGGCGACGACTTCACGAACTGCGGCGTCGATGCCGCGGCGAACCTGGTTGGCATTGGCACCGGCCGTGATGTTCTTGAGACCCTCTGCGAAAATCGCCTCGGCGTAAATGGTGGCGGTGGTGGTTCCGTCGCCTGCGTCCTTGCTGGACTTGCTGGCAACTTCCTTCACCATCTGCGCGCCCATGTTCTCGTAGGGGTCCTCGAGCTCGACTTCCTTGGCCACCGTGACGCCGTCCTTAGTGACGGTTGGTGCGCCGAAAGACTTTTCAAGGATCACCACGCGACCCGATGGCCCTAGGGTGACCTTGACGGCCTTGGCGAGTTTCTGAACGCCGCGAAGAATGCGCTCGCGGGCGTCGTTGTCATAACTAATTTGCTTTGCTGTCATTTGATACTCCGTTGAATGGATGAGTGATTGAATGAAAAATGCTGTAATTCTGCTACGAAATCAGTCAATGATTCCCAGGACATCCTCTTCGGTCATGATGAGGTAGGTCTCGCCATCGACCTTGATTTCGGTTCCCGAATAGGTGGTGAAGAGAACGGTGTCGCCCTTCTTCACGCTGAATGGCATGTACTTGCCGGTCTCTTTGTTCAGGATTCCTGATCCGAGGGCGACGACCTTGCCCTGCTTTGGTTTGTCCTTTGCGGATTCTGGAAGGAAGATGCCGGAGTTTGTCTTGGTTTGCGCTTCGTCGCGCTTGACGAGGAGTTTGTCTCCGAGTGGTCGAACTTTCATGGTGCGGTGCCTTTCTTGATAATGCAGTCAGAAACTGGACTCAATTCGCTGGCCAATGGCCCGCGTAATGACGCTGAATAACCCGACGGAGTGTTTCCAACATGGACTCCAGCGGGACGGGACGCTCAAGAACTGAAAATGCTCCTTCGCGCAGCGCATCGCCAAGCCCGCGCGCGGACTCGCGCTCGGAAACTTGCGGAGCGCGAACCACCACCATGGGTGGAACAGGATTCATGGCTCTCAGAAGATGCAAGACCCGCGCTCCGAGCGAGTCGACCTGGGTTTGTGCGATTGCCGAGTCATCGGCAGGAGTCGAGAGGTCGATCACCGCGATATGCACCCGCTGGTGGACGATGATGGCGTGAGCCTCCTGAGCAGTTCGGCTTCGAATGCAGCGGATTCCCAGAGGTTGGAGCAGGGTTGGCAATTGGTCGGCAAATGAGTCATCTCGCCATCCGCCATAGGCCAAGAGCAGATTCAGCCGCTCGGCTCGCCTGCCACCCGCGGTCGATTGGCCGTGGTCGGAGGTTGCAAACCGGTGAATAGCGTGAAACATGGGCGACTTGGACAGCAAACCGTGTGCCATGCCCCCGCGGTGGATGGTGGGTGACCGTCGGTCTCCACGGCCACCATGAAGCGCGTTTGGAGCGAATTCTGCCAATTTGGCGGGAGTCCACGGCGCGCCGCTCCCCAACTAACTTTGGGGAATGCTTGATCTCTCCGTCGCCCAACTCTTCGCCGATCCGCCCTCCCACCTCGGCAAGATGGTGCGCCTCAAGGGGTGGGTTCGCACGCGCCGCGATTCAAAGGCGGGCATTTCCTTCATCCACTTGAGCGATGGATCCTGCTTCGATTCTGCGCAGGTGGTAGTGGCGAACACGGTCTCGAATTATGCGAGCGAGATTCAGAAACTCACCGCGAGCTGCGCGGTGATCGCGGAGGGCGAAATCGTGGCCAGCCAAGGCAAGGGCCAATCGGTCGAGATGATCGCGACATCCGTTGAAGTTGTGGGATGGGTCGAGGATCCAGACACCTATCCCATTTCGCCAAAGGCGCACTCGTTTGAATACCTGCGCGAGGTTGCTCATCTGCGACCGCGCACCAACACATTTGGAGCGATCGGTCGGGTGCGACATTGCCTGGCGATGGCCGTGCATCGATTTTTCAGCGAGCGCGGTTTCTGCTGGATTCACACACCCATCGTGACGGGCAGCGACTGCGAGGGTGCGGGACAGATGTTTCGCGTCTCGACTTTGGATCTTGCAAATCTGCCGCGCACCCCCGAGGGCAAGGTCGATTTCTCGCAGGACTTCTTTGGCAAGGAAACGCACCTCACAGTCTCGGGGCAACTGAATGTCGAGACCTGGTGCATGGCCCTGAGCAAGGTCTACACATTTGGACCGACTTTTCGCGCCGAGAATTCCAATACCAGTCGGCACCTGAGCGAGTTCTGGATGATCGAGCCAGAGATCGCATTTGCCAGCTTGATCGAGGATGCGCAACTCGCCGAAGACTTGCTGAAGTACATGTTCAAGGCGCTTCTCAACGAACGCCCCAGCGACATGAAGTTCTTCGCCGATCGCATCGACAAGGAGTGCATCACCCGCCTTGAGCGGCTGGTTGATTCGCCATTCGAGCGGATGGATTACACCGCTGGCATTCGCCACCTCGAAGCCGCCATCGCCAAGGGACACAAGTTTGAGTATCCCGTCTCGTGGGGAACAGACTTGCAGAGCGAGCATGAGCGATACCTCACCGAGCAACTTGTCGGCCGACCGGTGATCCTGATGAACTATCCAAAGGACATCAAGGCCTTCTACATGCGGATGAACGACGATGGCAAAACCGTCGCGGCTATGGACATTCTTGCGCCTGGCATCGGCGAGATCGTCGGCGGCAGTCAGCGTGAGGAGAGACTCGACATGCTCGACAAGCGCATCGACGAGATGAAACTGGATCGCGCCGCGTATTGGTGGTACCGCGACCTGCGGCGATATGGCACCGTGCCGCATGCTGGATTTGGGCTGGGATTCGAGCGCACCCTGATCTATGCCACGGGCATGACAAATGTGCGCGATGTGATCCCGTTCGCCCGCACCCCGAAGAGTTGCGATTTCTAGTCGGGCTACTGGAAGTTCTTGGGCGTCATAGGCGGAAAGACACCAGGCAAGAGCCGATCGCGAAAGTGCATGAAGTCGCGGCGCCAAGGTCCGGCAGCAGGGTTGTCCGCTGGCTGTGGATAGAAGGGTCCGGCGCCACCGCCGGGAGGACCTTCAACAAGTGATACAAGTTTTGAATTCTGCAGCGAATAGGTCTCGGCCGATCCGTCGACATAACTGTATGTGATGTGGTGCGGCTCCCAGAATGCCGGGGTGTCGATCCACCCTGTCCATCCGGCGGAAGTTCCCCACGCACCGGGATTGAATGCCCCGAATGGCGCGGGTGTTCCTGGCGGCGGGCGCGGATCGATCACCCATGGCTGCTGGTTGTAGTTGAGCCCCGTGGTTCCATCCGATTCAACGATGCATAGCAAAGTCTGCGATGGCACGCGGATGTGCGAGACATGGGTCGTGATCCAGTCGCGGGGCGAGACACCTTGACTGCAGAACCAGGGCGCCCAGGTGGTACTGAAACCGGTGTTGTCGTGGGGCATGGTCACACCGACGAAGGCACTCAGTGAATAACTGCGAAGCCGAAGGGTTGGATCGAGCGGCGAGCGATAGAGCGGAAGTGAACCGATGTATGGGTAGAGCCGACCACCGGAGAGAGCCTTCGCGGCCACATTGGTGCTGTTGGCTTGAAACTCATATTCGATGCCGTTGACAAGTCCGGCGCCATAGGAAGCGGTCCAGGCGTGGTATGAGGAATCCAGTGGATCGCCTTTATTGATCAGGGCGGTGTAGCCACCACACGGACCAGTAAAAGTGTGGGTCAGCGACCCGGGAGCCGAAGTGCGCGGACTCGCCATCGCGCCACCGTTGTCCACGGCATAACTCGCTTGGGCGAGCGAAATCTGCCGTTGATTCGAGAGGCAGACCGAAACACGCGAGAGCAAACTCGCGCGGCGAAATCCCACGAGCACGAGTGCGAGCAGCATCGCGATAATGGCGATGACGACCAGAAGTTCTGTGATGGTGAACCCTTGCCGACGATCGCGCGAACGCTGCATCATCGTTGATACCGTGGGATCATCGGCGGAATCACGCCGGGCAAGAGCCGATCGCGAAAGTGCATCCAGTCCCGGCGCCAAGGCCCTTCGGCAAGACTGTCCGCGGGCTGAGGATAATTGTGCCCATAGCCAGTGCCAGGCGGTCCCTGAATTAACGAAACTAAATTTGGATTTTGCAAAGAATATGACTCGGTCGATCCATCAACATGACTGTATGTGATGTTAGATGGCGCCCAGAATGCAGGCCAATCAATCCAACCTTGCCATCCAGCAGAGTTCGCCCATGCTCCTGGATTTGGAGCGCCAATAGGCGCGATCGATCCAAGCGGCGGCCGCGGATCAATCACCCAACCTTCATTATTAAAATTATAACCATCGCTGTCATCTTCGACAATCGACATGATGGTTTGCGATGGCACCTTAATGTGTTTCATGTGTGTCGTGACCCAGTCGCGGGGCGAGACACCTTGACTGCAAAACCATCCTTGCCACGACTGACCATATCCCGCAGCATCAGTCGGGACAGTAACTCCAACAAATGCGTTGAATGAATAACTGCGAAGTCGATCAGTCGGATCGAGTGGTGATTTATAGACGGGAATCGAACCGATATAAGAAAAAAGTCGACCACCTGAGAGAGCCTTTGCGTTTGGATCAGTACTGTTCACTTTAAATTCTTTTTCAAAACCTGCGACAACGCTCGCTCCATACGAGGCAGTCCAAGAGTGATAGGACTCGTTGCTGGAATTTCCATTATTCATAAAGAATGAAAATGAGCCGCACGGATTCGTAAATGTGAAAGATGTAGTCCCATAAGAAAATGAAGTTCGAGGACTTGCAAGTGC
>SIAB01000086.1 GCA_009692015.1 Phycisphaerales bacterium | reverse complement strand
CAGCCGATGGGACAGATCTTCAACACGGTCACCAACGGTGTTCGAAACATGGCGGGTTATGGATCACAGGTACCCATCGAAGACCGCTGGGCGATCGTGGCCTATGTTCGCGCCTTGCAGCGCAGCCAGAATGCTTCGATTGACGATGTGCCGCAAAGCAAGCGGGGGGAGCTGTAAGAATGAGCGCCCAGCACTCCACCGTCGCAGACCTTTCGGACCAGAGCGTGATGGGCGATCAACGGCTCGCCCGGTTCGGACGCTCGACGCTCACGATCGGCGCCATCGCCCTTGCGGTCGCAGCCGTCGTCGCATGGCGTCAACAAGACGCACACGGCTTCGCGATGATCTGGTTGCAGAACGCGATCTTTGTGCTCACGCTCGGTCTTGGCGCATTCTTCTTCACGCTCCTGCAACACGCCACGGGCGCAAGTTGGGGAATCGCGGTCCGTCGAATCGCAGAAGCACAAGCCGCGAACCTGCAGTGGATCGGTTTGCTCTTTCTTGTGCCGATGTTCTGGCTTCTCGCCACTGATCGAAACTGGGAGGGAGCTGGTGCGCATGGTCACGGTCTCGCGCTCATCTGGCCTTGGGCTGACCTTGCTCACCTGACAGCCGAAGCACCAGCCGAAGGCGCACTCGTCGCTGCCAAGAGTTCCTATCTCAATCCACAGTTCTTTATGATCCGCGCCTGTTTCTACTGCGCGTTCTGGGCGATCGCTGCTGGATGGTTCTTCCGCACATCCCGAAAGCAGGATCACACAGGCGATCCAGTGCTCTCGAAGCACATGCGGATGGCTTCATTCCCAACGCTCATTCTCTTTGCGCTCACATCAACTTTCGCAGCGGTCGACTGGATCATGTCGCTTTCGCCCGCGTGGTTTAGCACCATGTTCGGTGTCTACTTCTTCTGCGGCATCTGCGCAGGAGGATTCTCGGTGATCGCACTCGCAGCCATTCGTCTGCAGCGACTCGGCTATCTCCGCGGAGTTCTCACCGACGAGCACTATCAAGATCTCGGCAAATTCATTTGGGCATTCGGTGTTGTCTTCTGGGCTTACATCGCATTCAGTCAGTACATGCTCATCTGGTATGGCAATCTTCCTGAAGAAACCGTTTGGTTCATTGCTCGACAAATCGGCGACTGGTCGCTCGTGAGCATTGCATTGATCGTTGGACATTTTTTCATCCCATTCATCTTTCTGCTTTCGCGCTGGATGAAGCGTCGAAAACTCACTCTGGGAATTGGTGCCGTGTGGATGCTGGCATTTGCCTGGCTCGATATCTACTGGCTGGTTATGCCCGTGATTCCAGCTGATGTGGCCACCTACCTGACCTACGATCGGTTGGCGCAGGCCTATCACGCCACCTCAACGGGACTCGGCAATCCGCTGAACTACCTCATGTTCGCGGGATTCATAGGCTTGTACATCGGCAGTTCGGCACTGCGACTCTCGGGCGGTGCGGTCCTGTGCAAGCGCGACCCCCGCCTCGCGGAGAGTCTTGGATTCGAAAACATCTGATTCTGAAAGAAGCAAAATGGCTCACGATTCATTACATCCGCTGCCCGCCCAGATAGACGATCCAGTTGCTGGAACGACTTGGGTCGTGTCTCTTTCGAGCATCATCATTCTGACCGCGCTGGTTCTGGCAACCTGCGTCTTTTACTTCCGCTTTGAGAACGCCGAGATAGATATCAAGGTCATCGAACCACCGAGTGCCTGGGTGACCGGTCTGAAGCGCGCGCAGCTTGGCCAGCTGGCCGTCTATCAGAAGTTCACTGTGACCGCCCCCGATGGCAGCGAAGAGCCACGCATCCGGATTCCTATCGCCCGCGCGATGGAATTGGTTGCAGCCGATGCAACCAAGCCAGCGCCGAAAGCGGTGGTGATTCCAGTCGCGCCTGCCGCGACTCCAACGGGGACTCTTCCCAAGTGATGACGACCGCGTCCATCTTGCTCTCGTGCTTCCTGTCGCAGGCGTCGATCCCGCCATTTGCTCCGGGTGAAGCTCCGATTTCCGGTGACACGGTTGCGCCGGAGATGCAAGGCGTCGACATCGTTGAACATCTGGGCGACATTGTTCCGCCCCACACCCTGTTCATGGGTGATGATGGCAACGAGGTGAGCCTTGGAAAAATCCTCGAGTCGGGCAAGCCGATCATGCTGCACATGGGCTACTACAAGTGCCCGATGCTCTGCACACTGGTGCTCAATGAGGGCTTTCGGTCACTGGCCAAGGTCGACCTCTCGGTGGGCAAGGACTTTGAGCTCGTCTCGATTTCGGTGAATCCCAAGGAGAGCAATGAGCTGGCTCATGCGAAGAAGTTGGGATACCTCGCCGAATATGGGCGCGAAGGAGCCGAGCGCGGCGTGCGATTTCTGACGGCGATTCAAACACCCCAAGGCGCCGCAGCTCCCGCGGCGATCGCCGAGGCGATTGGCTTTCAGTACAAGCAACTTCCCAGCGGCGAGTATTCGCATCCAGCGATGTTTGCGATGATCGCCGCCGATGGTCGCATCGTTCGCTACCTCTACGGTGTGAAGTTTGATCCCGACACGATGCGCATGGCGCTGGTCGAAGCGGGCGAGGGCAAGATCGGCACGCCGCTCGATCGTTTTATTCTTTGGTGCCATCAATATGACCCTTCGAGTCAGGGCTATGTGCTCTTCGCCTTTCGCGTGATGCAAGTCGGCGGCGGGATCACGGTTGTGGTGCTCGCCGCAGGACTCATCTATCTCTTCCGGCGCGGCGCCCGTGCCCAACAACTTTCGCCAATCAAGGAAGTCTCTTCGGTCGGTTCGCAACCGATGTCTCCCCGAGTCGCCTAGGACTATCTCATGCTCTCAATCGTCGCTGCCATCCTCGCCCAAGCCGCAACACCCCAAGTCACACCAGCCGACTTCTGGCTGCCAATCGGCGCATCAACCCAGGCACACAATGTCGATTTGATGTTCAACATCATCAACTACATCTGCTACTTCTTCTTCGTGGTGGTGGTGGCGATGATGGTGTGGTTCGTCTTGAAGTATCGCGGCAAGCCCGGCACGCCGATCCGCACCGACGGGATCACCCATCACACGGCTCTCGAACTGTCTTGGTCGGTGATCCCACTGCTCATCTGCATTGGCATCTTCTTCTTTGGTTTCCGCGGCTATGTCGATCTGATCACGCCGCCGAAGAACTGCTTCGATGTGAACGCAACCGCCTTCAAGTGGGGGTGGCAATTCAAGTATCCAAACGGAGCGCAGTCCGACAATCTGGTAGTTCCCAGCGGGCAGCCGGTGCGTCTGGTCTTGCGCTCCAACGATGTGTTGCATTGTTGCTACATCCCTGCATTCCGCGTGAAGAAGGACATCGTTCCTGGACGGGTGACATCACTCTGGTTTCAGTGCGATGTTCCAACGGGGCTCGCGGAGCAGGATGGCTACTACCTCTTCTGCGCCGAGTACTGCGGAACAGGCCATTCAAACATGAATCGCAAGGTGCTCGTTCTTCCGCAGGCAGAGTTTGACGAATGGCTCGTCAAGCAGGCGGCATGGCTCGATGAGATTCCAGACGAAGAACTCTACTTCAAGGCCGGACCAAAGATCTACGCGCGGTGCAGCCAGTGTCATTCGACCGACGGAACGGATGGACTCGGCCCAACGTGGAAGGGGATCTGGACTCGCCTCACCACGCCGGGCGGCGCACGATTCAGCGACGGCAAGAGTTATGCCGACCTGATCGGTGTTGGAAAGGAGTATGCCACGCCCGAGGATTACATTCGTGATTCGATTTACAACCCAGGCAAGCACCTGGTTGCCCCATTCGGCAATGTGATGCCGACATTCAAGGGTCAGCTCAATGATCGCGGCATCGAAGCGATCACTGGCATGATGCAGCACCTCGATGAGTTTGATTCCAAGGGTGCATGGACCAAGACCCCACCAGCAACGCCGGCAGCCGAGCACAAGTAGAGGATCACATGACAACGATTGACACTCCAAGACCAGAAGCACTCGATGCGACCGCCAGCGAAGACAACTATCTCACGCACACACGTGGATTCCTTTCGTGGGCGCTCACGCTCGATCACAAGCGCATCGGTGTGATGTACATGTGCTCGGTGCTCGCCTCATTCTTCGTGGGAGGAATGTTCGCGCTTCTCCTGCGCACCGAACTCCTCACTCCGGGTCGCACGATTTGCAGCGCAGAGACTTACAACCAGTTCTTCACCCTGCACGGCGCGATCATGGTTTTCTTGGTGATCATCCCCAGCATTCCCGCGGCACTCGGCAACTTTGTCCTGCCGATCATGCTTGGTGCGAAGGATGTCGCTTTCCCGCGCTTGAATCTCTTCTCATACTTCCTCTGGCTGGGTGGAGCCGCGTTCACGCTCTACTCGCTCGTTGCAGGCGGCTTCGACACAGGCTGGACTTTCTATACGCCATACTCGACGACCACGACGACCGGCGGGGTGATTCCCGTGCTGATCGGCGTCTTCATCCTTGGATTCTCCTCCATCTTCACCGGTCTCAACTTCATCGTCACCGTGCACAAGTTGCGCCCACCCGGGATGACCTGGTTCAAGATGCCGCTCTTCTTGTGGGCGATCTATTCAACGGCGATCATTCAGGTTCTGGCGACGCCGGTGCTCGCGATCACACTCTGCCTGTTGATTGTCGAGCGGGTGCTCAATGTCGGCATCTTCAACCCGTCGATGGGTGGCGATCCAGTTCTCTATCAGCACTTCTTCTGGTTCTATAGCCACCCCGCGGTCTACATCATGATCGTTCCCGCGATGGGAATCATCAGCGAAATCATCGCGGTTCACTCGCATCGTCAGATCTTCGGATACCGCTACATCGCCTTCTCATCCGTGGCGATCGCTATGTTCTCGTTCATCGTGTGGGGTCACCACATGTTCACTTCGGGCCAGAGCGGTCTGATGAACACGATCTTCTCGCTGATCTCCTTCAGCGTGGCCATTCCATCCGCCGTCAAGACATTCAACTGGACGATGACGCTCTACAAGGGAACGATCAGCCTGACAGCGCCGATGATGTATGGGCTCTCATTCCTCTTCCTCTTCACAATCGGCGGTCTGACCGGCATCCACTGCGCGACCCTCAACACCGATGTGCACTTGCACGACACCTATTTCGTTGTGGCGCACTTTCACTACGTCATGATGGGATCAGCCTTGATCGGCATGATCGGCGGACTGCACCATTGGTGGCCCAAGATGACGGGAAAGATGTACAACGAAAAGATGGCATGTACGGCCTGCATCATCATCTTCATCGGCTTCAACCTGACCTTCTTCACGCAGTTCATGCTCGGCAGCCAGGGGATGCCGCGGCGCTACTACGACTATCAGCCCGAGTTTCAGATTTATCATGTCATCTCGACCATCGGTGCATATGTCATGGCAATCGGGTTCCTGACGAGTGCTGTGTGCTTCATCCAGAGTTTGATGTCTGGACCAAAGGCTCCATCGAATCCGTGGGGTGGTGTGAGCCTGGAATGGCAATGCGCCTCGCCACCACCACACGACAACTTCTCAACCGTTCCCCATGTGGGCAACTGCTATGACTTCTCGGTGGTCCGCTGGGATGAGAAGACCAAGAACTACATCGTGGATCACAAACTCGAACTCGAACACGCAGATGGCGCCGGGAGTCATTCATGAGTCATGTCACGGCAGGCCGCGATGCCACTCCAAGCTCGGGTGGCGACCACGCGCATTCGGGTGAGCACGCCAAGTATCCATTCCTGGCACACCACTTCGATACGCCAGCGCAGCAGTTCGACAGCGCCAAGCTCGGAATGTGGCTCTTCCTGGCCACCGAAGTGTTGTTCTTCGGCGCACTCTTTGTGGCCTACGCGGTTCTTCGCAGTCGATTCCCAGAAGTCTTCTCATACGCGAGCCACTACCTCGACACAACGATGGGTGGCATCAACACGGCCGTGCTGATTGTGTCGAGTCTCACCATGGCGCTGGGCGTCTACTTCGCGCAGCGCGGTCGCAGGATCGCGCTCATCGTCTGTCTCTGGCTGACGATGGCCGGCGCAGCGGGATTCCTGGTCATCAAGTACTTCGAGTACACCCACAAGATTCACGCCAACTTGGTTTGGGGACCCTCTTTCTATGTTCCTCCGCATGACGCCGTTGGCGAGGCAGAGCATGCAGCGCTGGCTCACGCGCCAACACCTGCGCCGGCCGCGGTTCATGCACCCGCGGCACTTCCTGCGCCGGCGAATCCAGCGCCCGCTGTTGGTTCAATGGTCGGTTCGCGTCTCGCAGTCGATGCATCGGTGGTGAAGCCTGCGAGTGTCGGTCCAAGTGGTCTCGGTGCCGGCGCAGTCGATCACGCCGCCGCGGTCACCCACGACACGATCCCACACGACTCGCCCTCTGCCCATCTCGATGACCCCAAGATGCCGCCGAATACCCATATGTTCTTCGCGATCTACTACGCGATGACCGGACTCCACGGATTCCATGTCATCGTCGGAATGGTGGTCATCGGCAT
>SIAB01000085.1 GCA_009692015.1 Phycisphaerales bacterium | reverse complement strand
AGCCGTGTCCCCGAAGGTGTGATCTCGACGGGATGCACATGTGCCGATTCGAAGTTCACGAATGAACTCGACTGCGCCCCGGCGGGGGAGGCAGCAAGAATCACCGCGGCGGGCAGGGCTCTCAAGGTGTCTCGCAACTTGGTCATCGAACACAGTCTGCCACAAGAATCGCCTTCGGGACGGCAGACTGCGCCATTGCGGTCGGGAAAAGCGCCCAAAAAAAAAGAGGCCCCGCTCGGGGAGGCAGGTCCGATGCGGGGCCGATCCAGGGTTGTTTTTGGGGCCCGCGACCTGAACAAGCTGGTCGCTCCCGCCTCCATCCTCAGCAACCACTCACTTCATGGGTTGCATAGACAGAATGGGTTTCCCATGGGGGTGCTGCAAGCCAACTTGTCGAGAAACGCAAAGTTTTCAACAAACGCTCAATTCGGATCGGTCCTCTCGACCCCCTACACTTGCCTCTATGACTGGTAGCGCCCCGAAACATCACCTGGCGATCTATCCCGGATCATTCGATCCTGTGACTTTGGGACACCTTGATGTGCTCTCGCGGGCGCGGCGAATATTCGATGAAGTCATCGTGGCTGTGGGACGCAATCCCGACAAGCCAGACTTCTTTCCGATCGAGGATCGCGTCGGGTTGCTCGAGCCGCTTATCGAAGATCTGGTTCGCAAAGAACCCGATGCCGCGCGCGTGCGCATCGCCACATACTCAGGGCTCACGGTCGACTTTGCCCGATCCGTCTCAGCATCGGGCATCATTCGCGGCATCCGCAATGTCACCGATCTTGCGTCGGAGTGCCAGCTCGCAATCACCAATCGACAAGTCGCAGGAATCGAAACGGTCTTTGTGGTGACGGGCGAATCCTTCGCATTTCTCTCGTCGAGTCTCATTCGTCAGATCGCGGCATTCGGTGGATCGATGGACAAGTTGCGGCCATTCGTGCCCCCCAATGTTGCCCACGCCATCGGCGAAATGATGAAGGATCCCAATCATTCGCTCGCCCGACTTGCGCTCGAGTCACAGGCGGATTGACGGAGCGAGCCCACACGCATGTTGCAATTTCGAGTCATTTCAATCGGTACGCTCGGCAGCCACCCACTGTGGGGGGAGAAGGGTCTCGCACGCGAGGCCCACGCCACCACCACCCTCATCGAAGCAGGGGATCGCAAGATCATTGTCGACCCATCGCTGCCGCCGAACATTCTCCTGCCCCGTATGCAGTCGCGCACGGGTGTCAAGTGCCAGGAGATCACCGATGTGTTCCTGACCAGTAAGCATCCGGGTCAGTACCGCGGGATCTCACTCTTTCCAAACGCCAATTGGTGGATGGCGGCGGCCGATCGCGAAGTACTCGCCGCAGTGGGTGAGGAGGTTGAGCGACTCACCGAAGAGGATGAATTGCGCGCCGAAGATTCGGGGGACGAAGAACGCGACGCAAAGACTCGTGGCGTGATCGACTTTGTGAAGACCTCGCTCGAAGTTGGCCGGCGGATCAAGGACGCTCCCGACAGCCTCGCCGCGGGTGTCGACCTCTTCCCGTTGCCGGGGGTCACCCCTGGGACAGCAGGGCTACTCTTGGCGATTCCATCGTCGACGATTCTCATCACCGGCGATGCGATCGTCACCGAGGAGCATCTTGCACAAGGTCGCGTGACAACACCCTGCGAAAACATCGAGCAGGCCCAGGAATCCTTTCGCGAAGCGATCGAGATTGCCGATGTGTTCGTGCTGGGTCGCGACAACATTGTCTTCAATCCAATGCGTGGTTCCTTCGGACGATTCATGAACCCAAACCCCGAGTGAAATGGTGAGAGACGAATGAACGAAGAGCTTGCAGACACGAGCAAACCCGCCGCCCCGGTGACGCTGCGCGCGCTTCTGAAGATGGTGCGCGGCGGCGAAAAGTTTTCCTGTCTTACCTGCTATGACGCGACAACGGCCCGCTGGTTGCAAGAGGCGGGATTGCACATGCTGCTGGTGGGTGACACCGCGGGCGAAGTGATCCTTGGGTTTCCCAGCACGATTCACACGCCACTTGAGTTTCTCATCGCCCTCACCGCCGGGGTCAAACGGGGAGCACCCGCAACGCTGGTGATGGCCGATATGCCATTCATGAGTTACCAAGCGGATGATGGCCAAGCAGTCCGCAATGCCGGTCGGTTCTTGACCGAAGGGCTGGCAGACCTCGTGAAAGTTGAAGTCGCGCAATCATTCGCGCCGCTGGTCGCCAAGATGAGTCGCGCTGGGATTCCAGTCGTTGCCCACATTGGTTCGCGACCGCAGCACGCCAAGATGCACGGCGGCTACTACGCGTCCGGCAAGAGCGCCGTGAGCGCCATCGAGCTCCTCGATGACGCCCGTGCCATGATCGACGCTGGGGCGACGATGCTGCTCGTCGAGGCAGCGCCAGCAGAGGTCACTGACCAGATCGTTCGTGAGTCGACCGTGCCAGTCATCGGCTGCGGCGCCGGCGCATCCTGCCACGGTCAGGTTGTGGTGCTCCAAGATTTGCTCGGGATGAGCGCCTGGCAGCCAGCATTCGCGCTGCCCACGGCGCAGATCGGGCGACAGATTGCCATCGCCGCGCAGAACTGGATGACCCGCGTTGCATCTGGAAATCTCGGCGAGCATCCCTATGTGATGAACGCTACGGAGCGCGCTGCGTTTCAGGCGGCGATCAAGACCCGCGCAGTGGGTGCACGGCGACCATGAAAGTTCAGACGCTGTGGCCAGCGGCGATCGTGGCAATCGCGGCGGTGTTGGTGCTGGTGGTCACACCGCGGGGTGTGCGTACGCTGACCCAGGCACGCCTTGACACCGAACGCGTCGCAGCACAAGGACGATTGAGCCGCAGCAACGCGCTCGAGGAGATGAATCAGGCAACGCGCGATGTGGCGAGCGTCGTTGAGCCATCGGTCCTCTCATTGAGTTCAGAGGGTGCCGGGGGTAAGCGCGGAATCCCAGTTCGCAACACGGGATCGGCCTGGGTCTATGACATTTACGGTCACATCGTCACCAACGGCCATGTCGTGGATGGTGCGGATCGAATCGATGTGCAATTGCACACCGGGCAGATCGTCGCGGCGCAGCTGGTCGGGATCGATCTCAAGACAGACATCGCCGTGCTGCGCATCGAAGCGGACGATCTCACCCCGGCGCAACGGTCGATTGACATCCCCACACAGGGCGACATGGTGTTCGCCTTCGGCTCGCCCTTTGACTTTCGTTTTTCGATGAGCGCCGGAATCGTTTCGGGGATCGGTCGTAGCGCGGGACTCTCGGATGTCGACTACGAAAACTTCATCCAGGTCGACGCGGCGATCAATCCTGGAAATTCTGGTGGTCCACTCACCGACATCTACGGTCGGGTGATCGGCATGAACACCGCCATCGCCACGGGTCGCGGCAGCACCCTCGGGCAAGGGCAGTTTGGCGGAATCGGTTTGGCGATCCCTATGGACATCATTGAGTTCGTCGTTGGACAGTTGATTGAGACGGGTGAAGTCGAGAAGGGATTCTCGGGTGTCGCCGTGCAGCCGACAAGTTCGATCATCGCGCCGCAGATGCGCAATCCTCTCTTTCGATGCATCTTCGAGCACTTCAATGCCGAGGGCGCCGTTGTCACCCGGGTGAGTCCCGCGAGTCCGGCGGAGCGCGCCGGCCTGCGCGTCGGCGATGTGATCGTGTCGATCGATGGCGTGAAGACAACCGATGCTGAAAAGGTTCCGGCGCTCATCGGGACGCGCCGCCCTGGCCAAACGGTGATCTTTCTCGTCTGGCGTCCGCTTCCCGATGCGGGTCGCGGCGAGGAGTTGACCATCCGCGTCGAACTCACCAAGCGCGATCCCCAGATTGAGGCCGCTGATATTGCCGACATCCTGCGCAACTACGGCTTTGCCAAGCTCGTGACCAGCACCAATGATTCTTGCGCGGCTTTGAGTGTTCCCTATCGCCGAGGCGTGATCGTGCAGGAAATCACCCCCACGTCAAAGCTCGACGGCGTCGTGCCAGCGGGATCGATCATCGTGGCGGTTGGCGGTCAAACGGTCGGCAACACCGAGGATTTCTATATCCGCCTCGCGCGCGGCGCGACTTCCCGCCGAGTCGGCGGTCGCGCGAGTGCTGTGCTGACGATCGCACTTCCCACGGGCACGATCAGCGACTTTGATATACCACTTCGGTGAGCCGGCGATTGCCAAGCGACCCTATGCAACAATCACTCCTTGCCGTTCAAGACCTCCATGTCCACTTCCCAGTGCGGCAAGGGATTCTTCAGCGCGTTGTTGATTGGCGCCGGGCCGTCGACGGAGTGAGTTTCTCGATCGCCCCAGGCGAGACGCTCGGACTCGTCGGCGAATCGGGTTGTGGAAAGACGACCGTCGGTCGCGCCATCTTGCGACTCATTCCGGCCACCAGCGGTCGGGTTCACTTCGACGGCATCGATGTCTTCGCCCAGGGCGCAACGAGTTTGCGCAAACTTCGCCGCCAGATGCAGATCATCTTTCAGGATCCAGGTGGATCACTCAACCCGCGTATGCGCGTCGGCAACATCATTGGCGAACCACTCGAAGTGCACGGGATTGTTCCCAAGGATCAAGTCCGCGAACGCGTCGGTCAATTGCTTGAGCGCTGCGGATTGTGGCGGGCCGCCGCAGATCGCTATCCCCACGAATTCTCGGGTGGGCAGAAACAGCGCATCGGTATCGCCCGCGCCCTGGCGCTCGAGCCCCGACTCATCGTCTGCGATGAGCCAACCAGCGCGCTCGATGTCTCGATCCAGAGTCAGATTCTGAATCTGCTCTTTGACCTGCAGTCCGAGTTCAAGTTGTCCTACCTCTTCATCAGCCACGACATGGCGGTGATCCACCACGCCTGCAAGCGGATCGCCGTGATGTGGAATGGGAAGATTGTGGAACATGGCACCCGCGATGAAATCATTCACGCGCCAAAGAATCCCTATACCCAGGCGCTCCTGTCGGCAGTGCCCGAGGCAGATCCAACACGAAAACGCGATCGCCTCAAGCTTGATGGGATGCGCATGTGACCCAGCAGTTCCCCGGTTCGCGACGGACTGCGAAAGTTCTCTTTGTCATCTTTATAATCGTGGCCGTCGGATCGTTCCTGTGGGGCTTCTTCGTTGTGGAGCGCGTTCGAGAGAGAGCCAAGGAAACAGACGGCGCGTTGCGATCCATCGCCTTCGCCTGTCTCTGCTATGCGCAGCAGGGGGATCACCACTGGCCCGATTCGGAAGAGGCGCTCTCGGGCGCCGCGTCGCCCTGGGACTGCGCGATCCTCGCCACGGTGAGCACCGCCGCCGCGATCCCGGCATGGCCGCCGACCCGCGAAGCAGCGCTCGCAGGGATGGTCGCTCCCCGGACTGCCGCCGAGGCACTCAAGATCGCCGGTCTTGAATTCTCGAAGAACCCAGCCGATCCGCCGCGGGTGCATGCGCGCGGAAATCCAAGTGGATTGGATACGCTCACAATCGTCAACGATTGGTTGGCGAAGTATCAGTCCAGTCAAGTGAGCAAGCCGTGACCACACAACAAACCAACCAACCCATCGAGAGCCCAGCGCCAGACGCAGGCGGATTCCTGCGCACGATGCCCGACTCACCGATGGTCGATGTGATGGGCGGCGCCGCGCGAATCGAGAAGCGCGTGCTCGATCATGGATTTGTGGCGCTCATCGACTGCATGCCGCGCATGGCGCCACAGGGCAAGACCGCTGACTATTCGATCGTGCAGGCGGCACGCGTGTCGTACGGCGAAGGCACCAAGCAGGTCAACGAAGATCGCGGACTGGTGCGTTACTTGCTGCGCCATCGACACACCACCCCCTTCGAGATGGTGGAGTTCAAGTTCCACATCGCCATGCCGATCTTTGTGGCGCGGCAGTGGATCCGCCATCGCACCGCGAATGTCAACGAGTACAGCGCCCGCTATTCGATCGTGCCGGATCGCTTCTATCGACCGACCGCCGAGGCGGTGCGGGCCCAGAGCACTTCAAATCGCCAAGGTGGTGATGGCTTGGTCGATGCGGGTACTGCCGAGGAATTCCTGCAATTGCTCGATCGCGCCGAGGGGCTCTACAAGGACTACTTGGGTCTCACTGAGAAGGGGGTCGCCCGCGAAATGGCGCGCGCCGCGCTGCCAGTGTCGGTCTACACCGAGTGGTACTGGAAGTGCGATCTGCACAACTTGTTTCACTTCTTGTCACTGCGCATGGATCCCCACGCCCAGTATGAGATCCGTGTCTTCGCCGACGCGATGTATGAACTGATGAAGCCCATCGTGCCGATTTCGTGCGAAGCATTCGAGGACTACCGCCTCGGTGCGATGCACCTCACGAAACTTGAGATCGAGGCCGTTCGATCGGGCAGACCGCTCGCGACCACCAACAAGCGCGAACTTGCAGAGTTCGAGGAGAAGTGTGCGCGGCTTGGATTGAGCGCGGGGAAGTAGTCAGATAAACCGTTCGTTTATGGGCAGAGTCCCCAACCTGAGAGCAGGTAGGTGAGATCCGTTCCATCGGTCGTGCCGTCGCCGTTGCAATCGCCAGCGGCGGATCCCCACGCCGAAAGCATCGTGGCAACATCTGCTCCGTCGCGCTGTCCGTCGGCATTGAGATCGCCGATGCAT
>SIAB01000084.1 GCA_009692015.1 Phycisphaerales bacterium | reverse complement strand
AAGCCGCCGGCGCGACCGAAGTCGACATCCGTGTTGAAAAAATCTCCACCGATCGCAAAGACATTCCCACTTGCAAATGTCAGCGTCAATGCGACATTTGGACTGTTGGTCGATAGGACCCCACCCTGTGCATACAGACCGTTCGGTGCCTCTGCTGTCCAAGCAGAGTCTCCAGCGCCGCCCGTGAGGCCTGACGCATACCACCCAGAGTAACCCTGAAAATCCTCTGCCAGCGTCTGGCCGTTCATCGAGTCAACGAGCGCGTTGAACACGCCAGAGTTGTTCGTGGTGATGATCTCGGCATTCGCCTCGAAGGCCATCATCGAAAAGGTCACGACAAAGAGTGACGAGATAAGGGAGCAAGGTGTGGTCATGGCGGACTCCAAAATCCCTTGACCTCCATCCAAGTCTCTGGAAATATACTCCGATTTCAACCCTTTGCAAGCACCAGCGCAAGTTTTCTCAAATTGTAACTACCAGTTCACTTTTTATTGCAATTGCGCTCACGCACACCACGAATGCACCGCTGGCCCAGAATAGGTCGCCAGTGGCCGAATAATGCGGTTGTTAGCGTGCTGCTCCATCACATGCGCTGCCCACCCAGTGATGCGGGAAGCCACAAAAATCGGCGTGTACTGCGGGACGGGGATCCCCATGCAGAAATAGGTGATGCCGCAAGGGAAGTCGACATTGGGGTGAATCGCCTTGTCGCGCAGCATGATGGCCTGCACCGCGTCGCCCAAATCAAACCACTTCTGACCGCTCGCACCGAGGCCCGGGACAAGTTTGAGCCCCCAGGAGCGCAAGATCGGGGCGCGGTGATCGCCATTCTTATAGACGCGGTGACCGAAGCCCATCAGCTTTCGCTTCTCCGCGAAGGCGCGCTTCATCCACGCCTCGACATCCATCGCTCCACCAGCGCAATCGGCATCGATGTCCTTGAGCATTTCCATCGCCATCTCATTTGCCCCACCATGCAGTGGACCCTTCAACGCGCCAATCGCGCCGCAAATCGCGCTGTGCAGATCGGTCTCGGTGCTCGCAATCACGCGCGCAGCGAAGGTGCTGGCGTTGAAATCATGCTCGGCATAGAGCACGAGACTGACATCCATCACACGCGCCGTGAGTGCATCGGGCTTCTTTCCTGTGATGCACCAGAGCAGGTTCGCGGCGTGCGAGAGCGTTGCGTCTGGTTCGACGGGCGTCTTGCCTGCGCGGGCGTGTTCGCAGACACCAATGATTGTCGGAATTTGGGCGAGCAGTCGCTTTGATTTTCGCAATTCCGCAGCGGGATCATTCGATTCACACTCGCAATCGAGATGCGAGAGGAGTGAAACGCCCGTGCGCAGGATGCTCATCGGATTGGCCTGCGGGCTCGCCTGCACAATGCCCACGATGGCATCACGCACACTCGCTGGAATCGCGCGCATGGACCCCTGCTCGCACATGAATTCTGCGGTCTCGCTCGCGGAAGGCTTGTGACCGACCAGCAACAAGAATGCCACTTCGTCAAAGGATGCATTGGCCGCGAGATCTGCGATCTCGTATCCGCGGTAGACCAATTGAGTCTGATTCACCTCGCAAATCGCAGTCTCGCCGGCCGTTTGACCAGCCAGTCCGCGGGTGTCTGGAACCTTCGCCGCCGTTGGAACAGTTGCATTCATTGGATCATCGATACTAGCGCAGTCGGCGCACTCCGATCACAATGCTGCCATGAACGACTCCTCAACACGGGCCGCTGCGCTGATTCTTACTGCGACCATCTTCGGTTGTATTGGTTGCGGCACTGAATCCTCCGCGACCATCGATCCCACCCTGCCATCCATGAATTGTCGCGAGGTCGCATCTGCCATGGCGGGCAACTTCACGAATGCTGCGCAGGCGAAGGCCGATCCGCAGTTTCAATCGATCGTCATGCATATGCGACCAATTTGGGTTGATCGGATCGATGGTCTCTGGCTCTATGTCGAACAGTCCCAACCTGCGACGCCTGACAAGCCCTTTCGCCAGCGGGTCTACCAAGTGGTGGATGGCAGCACCGCGTCGGCGGTCGAGTGCCTGCTTTTTGAACTGCCAGGTGATCCCCTGCAGTTTGCTGGATCCTGGAGCAAGGACCGACCGCTCAATGAGTTGACTCCAGACCTCTTGAGTCCCCGCGCGGGTTGCTCGGTAACGTTGTTCCGCGATCCGCTGGGAAGTTGGCTCGGCGCAACCGCGGCAGGTGATTGCGCGACCACCTATCGCGAATCTTCCTACGCCACGAGCGCGGTGCAACTGACCCAGCAAGAGACATGCTCATGGGACCGCGGCTACGACAGCAACGGCAAGCAAGTTTGGGGATCGACGACGGGTCCCTACATTTTCGTCAAGACGCGCGAGTGAAAGAGGAGTTGCGCCCCACAACGGGCGCACACACAGGGCGTCACGCCATCCGACGCAGCAGCGTGATACGACCGATCGGCACCCACTCTGCCACGAGAATGTCGCCGTTTGCAAGAAAGATCGCATCGTGGGGATGGACAAACTTGCCTGGAACGAATTGCTCGCGCGGCGCGCCCCGAAGCGATGTGGGATGACCATCGCCCAGTGAAACGACTGGTTTGAACTTGTCATCGTAGATCGTCACGACGCTCTCGAGATCTGGAACAAGCATCAGGCCTTCTCGAAACTTGATGTCGCAGGGCATGCGTACACCATCGGTGTGAAAGGCGATGTGCTTTCCATCCAGACCGAGCACTTGGATGCGACGGTTGCCGCGATCGGCGACGACCAGCGTCGGGTTCGGTGATCGTGCGTCGATCCACAAACCATGCGGGCACGATGTCTCGCCCGCTCCACTGCCAGGACGAGCGATCACTTTCTTCCAACTGCCATCTGCGCCAAAGACATGGATGAAGGACCCACCATATCCATCGCCCACGAAGATGTTTCCATCCGGGGAGAAGGTGACATTTGTCGGGCACCACGCTTCGGGTCTTTCGTAGACCCCACTCTCCATCGGGCAGCTTGCGGTCCAAATCACCTTGCCGGCGAGGTCGGTCTTCTCAACGCATCGGCGCCGCGTATCGCAGTGATAGAGAAATTCCGCGCCGCCCTCATCCTGCAGGTCGAGTCCGTGCGCGCCGCCTGCAAATTGACCACCCCACGAATTCAAGAATGCTCCGCTCCTGTCGTAGACGCAGACTCCCGACGAGGGCGAACTTCCGGCGCCGACTGTGTGGGCGACATAGATCCGTCCCGACTTGTCCTGAGCCAAACCGTGCGTGTCGCCGAAGGTCATTCCAGTCGGCGGCTTGATCCAATCATGCAGGCACTCGAAGCGATTCGCGCCTGTTCCCAGGATGATCGGCGCTCGGGCGACTTCCTGACCCAAGGCACGCGATGCGATGGTCGGCAGAATCGCGGCGGCAGCAGTGACCCGCAAGAAATCTCGCCGGTCGATATTCATGATCGATCCCTCGGATGGGACCACTCCACCCCCGGCGTGTAGTTCAACAGCTCATAGAGATCTTTGCGCGTCTGCATCTGACCGACCATCGACTCAAGCGAACCGTTCTGCTTGAGTGCGGCGAGCCCCTCTTCGACCGCATGCATCGCCAGGCGCATCATCGAGAGTGGATAGATCACGATCGAATAGCCAAGCGCGGAAAACTCTTCCACGCCGAGGTGCTCGGTCTTGCCAAACTCGGTCATGTTCGCCAGCGAATAGCCGGGCGATGCCTGCGCGAATTCCCGAAATTCTGCCGCATTTGCCAGTCCCTCTGGAAAGATCACATCCGCCCCAGCTTCCCGGTAGAGATTCGCCCGACGAATGGTGCCCTCCATTCCTTCGATCGCCTTCGCATCGGTACGGGCGACGATCACAAAGTCCTTCGAGAGCCGATGGGCTGCCATCGCAGCGACCTTGTCGGCCATCGCGGCAGCCGGAACAACTTCCTTGCCATCGAGATGACCGCACCGCTTTGGAAAAACCTGATCTTCGATGTGCAGCGCTGCCGCACCCGCCCGTTCATATTCGACAACGGTTCGAACGGCGTCCGCGGCTTCGCCGAATCCAGTGTCTGCGTCGGCGATCACTGGCAATCCCGACGCGTCGGAGATTTCGCGGATCGTTCGCGTCATCTCGGTCAGGGTCAGGAGTCCAATATCTGGATAGCCGCCGACATTCGCCGTCGCGCCCCCCGAGATATAGCAGGCGGAGAATCCCGCCCGGGCCACGGCCCGTGCTACGAGGGCGTTGAATGCGCCCGGCGCCACCACCGTGCCCTGCTGCAAGAGCGCGCGCAGTCGCGCTCCGGGATGAACTCGCTCTGAACAGTCGACCATGGCGCACACTCTAGTTGCCACGTCCAATGTCCCACACCCACGGAGCTTCGGGTTCTGGTCGTGTCTTCAGCCAGATGAGTTTGAGTCGAATCTTGTGATCGCCCACCACCAAGATTTCTGGCGGCGCCTTTCCAACACCGGCCTGCACCGCGCCGAGTTCAAAGTGCGCGCCCTTCGCCCGAGGCTTGGGCTTTGCCGCGGATCCGCTCGCGCCGGTTGATCCAGTGGGATCACCCGCTCCCTGTGCTTGGGAACGAACCTGCGAAAAACCGGGGCGCCACTGGGCAGGAGAGACAATGTCGCGCTCCTTCAATTCGAGTTCGAGCCGCGCCAAGTCTGACGGGGTCGCCCCCTCACCGTCGAGTGCTCGAAGCCCTTCGCCAAGGAATGCGAGTCGCTCTCGCACCGTCTCCGTCGCGCTTGGCTTCTCAGCCAGAGCGAATGCCCGCCACCGAGCATCGAATTGCTCCCAGCCCGCATCATCGCGCACGCCGTAGACCAAGGCGAAGGCGTCCGCACTCATCGTGCCCTCGCAGACCAATCGCAGATAGCGCTGAAAGTGAGCAAGCCCAATCGACGCGCCTTGCGCTGTGAGGAATCGGACAACCGATGACGCCTGCTCATTGAGTTGCTCGCTCGCGCCCGTTGCTTGGCCAAGTTTCCAGGCATCACGATCCATCAACAGGAGATCTCGCACCCGCGGGCCCGTCGTGCTCGCGGCGCAATCCCGTGTGACTGCGAGTCCCGCCTCGCCGATCCCGCTCTCGAGGCCAGAGTGATCGACGCGCGCCAGCAGATCCGCCAATCCCGTTTGCAACGCGGGCGGGAGATCTCCACCGCAACATATTCGCAGGTACTCGCCCACAATCGCAGCCGTCAAGGCACGCGTGCACACGGGTGGCGGAGTGTCCTCCGTACAGACTGCGATCCCCTGACCGAGCGGGGAGAAGAACGCGCAGGCTTCGCTCGGGGCATCGACGGCAAACTGCGTTCGCAGGGTCTCGGTCAAGTCCTCCTGCGAAAAGAACAGGAGTGCTTGCTGGAGCCCGAGGCTGCGCGGGCGGAGTTGTCCCAGTCCAGAATCGACCGAGAGCCAAAGTCGATCGATTCCCTCTGCGGTTGATTGGGATGTCGCTTGTGGCAGATCGCTGCGAATCCGGTGCGACTGCGCCGAAAACTGAGAGTTCGCAGTGCGATCCCACCAACTGGACTTCGCCGCTTGAGGGGAAGCGTTGGCGGTACTCGCCATGACCAGTGCCACCAATAACCGAGTGGCGCATCGTGTCGAGGCATAAATTGCGAGATTATTGACCATCGATCACCATCCGCATCCGGGCTCCGAAGGACGAACCAAGTCGAGCGAGACTCACGATGATCGCGCGCCACGAAAAACTTGAAAAACTCTGCACGATTCGCAACCCAAGGCGTATTTGGAACGGATACTAGTGCGTCAGGATCGGAGTAGGGACCTTTTCTGACACGAGCGGATCGGAATGGTGGATGGGTGTTCGAGGTAGTTAAAGGGACCGCGAACAATCAAGACCAGTTTCGGATTGAGGGAATTTGGACTTTCGAAAGAAAGTGTTTTCAAGGGATGTGTTTGAGAACAACCGATCTGCAGGATTGGGAGTACGAAAAGGGAGGCCGGCCGCGACTCTGAAAGGGGCGCGGCCGAGCCTGTTTTTGGTGGGTAGGTTTTCCCAACGGCGCGCAACGCCTGATCCAGAGCCGGGGGATCAATCCAGGTCCGTATACTTCGAAACCCCACATGCGAAGCCCAAACACATATCCATGCCTGCGCGCGATAGCCATCCTGACAGGCGTTGCGATCCCGCTTTCGTTGGCTTTGATCGCGCAGGCGGCTGAAAGGCTGGCGCCCCCGCACACGGTCGGCCCCTCTCAGTCGTCGCCACCAACCGAGGAAGAACTCGATGCAATGTTTCTCGTCGGTCCGACCGCCATTCGATCGATGGGACTGCGCACAGTTTGGCAATCCACGGTCGCTCACAAGTCAGGTGACACCTGCAAGGGTGTTTTCACCCCCGATGGCGACAGCGTGTTCGTGGTTGATAGCGACAACGGCCTCACGCGGATTCTTTCTCGTGACGGAAGCTCGATTTGGAGAAATTCTATTGGTCGTGCGACCGATTCCATCTTCGGCGTCAACCGCATCAGGAATGGGGTCACGGATGAGGTGTTCATAACGCTCGACAACGCCATCATCGGAAATGACGCCGGCACGGGAGCACTTGTCAACAACAACAAGCTCACGCAGACCCCAACGACCGCCCCCGTCCGGGCCGGCGACTACTTCATCTTCGGCGCAAAGGGTGGGCAGGTCGCCTGGCAACAATTCGGCTTGGGATTCTTCCTGCGATCCAATGAGCTCGGCGGCAGGATCAATTGTGCTCCGATCTTGATCGGCAATGGTGTGGCCGTTGCGAGCACTTCGGGACAGGTCGCGCTGCTCGACGCGTCAACCA
>SIAB01000008.1 GCA_009692015.1 Phycisphaerales bacterium | reverse complement strand
TCCAAGAAAGACCAACCGGCGCCAAGCGAGAAATCCGATGGCCAGGAGCCACAGGCAGAGCCCACCCCCGCGACGGCTGGAGAACCAATCAAGGATGCTCCACTCACCAAAGAGGAAGCGCAGCGCCTTCTTCAAGCGGTTCGAGACCGCGACAAGTCGCGCCGCGAAGCCAAGGAGCAAGCTCAACAGATGAAGCAAGCACCGGCAGCAAAGGACTGGTAGAACGAACAACCCATGCGACGCACGCGCGACATTCCCTTCGATCTCCCACGCCTGTTCATGAGCCTGCTGGCAGTGGTCGCCGCAGCAATGCCGGCATTCGCAACGGATGTCCAATTCACGCTCTCGCCCCGCGAGACCTGGGTTGGGAGCCCCTCGGTCCTGAAAATAATCGTTCGCGACGGTGACACCATCGGCGACCCCGTCTTCACCCCCACCGCTGGTTTGGACTTTGAGATTCAACCCGGGCGACAAACGATGAGCTCGATGCAGATCATCAACGGGCAGATCACGCGCAACAACACCACCGCGATCTCTGTCATGATCACCCCATCTGCCGTGGGGGTGTTCGAAGTGGCCCCGGTGACGATCGTGGTCAATGGGGTCAAGTACTCCAGCGCACCGATGTCGATTTCGTCGCTGGTCTCAACGGCGGGTGACCTGCTCACGGCGCAAGTGGTTGGAACTTCAAAGGAGGTTTGGATTGGTCAGGTGCTGCACCTCACACTTCGCATCGCGGTGAAACCATTTCAGAGTGCGGAGCACCGCGTCACCCTCGGGGAGGCGGATATGTGGCAGTTCATCGACCATGAGCGCAGCGACTTCGGACCTTTCACACCGGGGCTCAAGGAGTTGGCACAACGGGGGCAACGACCCTCCGGCCGAGAGGAACTCAGCGACGGACACGCCTTCTTCATCTACGAGATCTCCGCGCAGATCATCCCCGCTTCGAGCGGCGTGCCGGACTTCAGTGCAGTTCGAGTCGCGTTGAATTACCCGACAAGTCTGGCGTCATCGCGGGGCTTCTTCGGGAGAAACGAACTCTCTGTTTCGGCAACCAAACCCATCAGCGCCACCGCGACGGTCGCCGATCTCACCGTCTTGCCGCTGCCCATTGAAGGTCAACCGGAGTCGTTCGTTGGCGCGGTGGGTTCCTTCGCGATCAGCAGTTCTGCGAAGCCGCTGCAAGCGGCGGTCGGCGACCCCATCACCCTCACCGTGACTGTCACGGACCTGGCGGCGACACCCGCGCTTGACTCGTTGCAGCCACCGCTGCTCGATACCGCCGCGATGCGCGCAGACTTTCGACTGCCGACGGCGCCGCTCGCGGGAGTTGTGACCGGGAAAACGAAGACCTTTACCCAAACGCTGCGACCAACCCACGCCGGAGTCGATGAGATTCCAGCTATCGAATTCGCGTGGTTCGACCCAACCGTGAGTGCCTATCGAAGGGCATCGACCAAGCCGATTGCAATCGCCGTGAGTGCCTCGGAGCACATCGCCACGGATGCCATCATCTCCAAGTCGAGCGCACATGGCGCAGAACCCGCGAGTTTGACGGCAACGACGGAGGGATTCGTCGCCAATGCGTCGCTGAACCTGGCGATGATGGATGACCATGAAAGCAATTCAGTTGGATCCATCATCGCGGTGATGGCATTTGCAATTCCCCCCGCGGCGTGCGCGACCATTCTGCTTCTGCGCCGCCGCAACGTTCGCAATCGCGGCGATGTTGCGCTGACCAGAGCACGGGGGGCGCGCGCCGCCGCGGCGAAGAAACTTTCGCAAGGCGATCCAGCGAGCGCGCTCACGGGATACATCGCCGATCGCTTGAACAGACCGATGGGAACCGTCACGCGCAGCGAAGCGCGGCGGGCGCTGATGACAGTTGGCGCGACCGTCGATTTGCAAACGCTGGTCGACGGAGTGCTCGGCGAACTGGAGCGCGCGCAATTTGGCTCTGCGCTCGAATCGGCGGGTGGAAGCTCCCCCGCGGCGCGGCACTCGGACGATGCACGCGCCTGCCTGAAGGAATTCGAAGGACTCGATTGGAGCAAGCGCTCATGAAGGATCAATCCCTCACGCCCCGCCTCCTCGACGCCATCCTCGCTGCGGTTCTGGTATGGAGCGTGATACCGCTTGCTTCTGCCGCGTCGGCCGAAGTTGCCGCATCAACGCCGCAGTCCAGACTTGCCCTCGCCACCACAGCGCAGACTCAGTTCGACGAAGCGATGAACCTGACCGCCACAGATCCATCGCGGGCGCGGGAACTCTTTCAATTGGCGGCAGCGGGATTCCAACTCGCCGCTGATCAGGGAGCGCGGAGCGGCGAGGTCTATTTCAATCTCGGCAACGCCCTGGTTCAGTCGGGCAAAGTTGGCGAAGGAATCGGAGCGTTTCTCGAAGCTGATCGACTGCTGCCTGGCGATCCTCGGATCTCAACGAACCTCGCCCACGCCCGAACGCTGGTCGCGCGCGCCGTCGCTGCCCCGCGATCCGTCGGCTGGATCGATCGCGCCGCAGCGTCATGGAATTGGCTCTCTTTGGATGGACGCAGAACGGTCAGCCTTTCGCTCTGGATCGCTCTGTGGGTGGTGGTGACGGGCGGCCTCTGGTTCGGATGGCGCGCAAGCATGGCGTGGCGAAGCGCCACCTTCGCGCTCGCGGCGATCTGCGTTGTTTTCAGCACCACAGTCATCATCGACACGCTGCGCCATGCGATCAATCGCCCGGGCGTGATCGTGGATGATTCGGTCGTGGTTCGAAAGGGAAACGGTGAAGGGTTCACTCCATCGTTCAACGATCCACTGCCGCAAGGAGTTGAGTTCACGCTCATTGAGGCGCGGCCAGGTTGGTATCACATTCGGCTGAGCGATGGGCTGGCGGGATGGGTCAAATCATCGCAAGCGGTTGTGGCTGGCGAGCGATCCGACCCGGCGAGCTAACCTAAAAAAAACGGAGAGGGTGAGATTCGAACTCACGGTGAGCACGAGGCCCACACCAGTTTTCGAGACTGGCTCCTTCAACCGCTCGGACACCTCTCCAGGGACTGCCAAGTATCGCCGTGATCCGTCAGCCTGTCCAATCGCTCAGGATCACGGCAAGATCGCCACCATTGACGATCCCGTCACCGTTGACATCGGCCGAACCGCCCGTCAATCCCCATGCGGAGAGCAGGATCGCGAGGTCGAGTCCGTTGACCGAACCATCGTTGTTGATGTCACCGGGGCTACCACCACAGATATCGGCAGTGCCATCACCATCCGAGTCAGCACAGGTGGTTCCAGCGCCGGCCCATGTCGCGCCAGAAGCAACAGCGTCGGCTTGGGTCATGATGAGGCAAAATCCATTGGGGAAGCACGCTGCCCCCTGCGGTGCCGGACAACTCACGCTCGCGCATGAAGTTCCCAGGCCTTGATAGTTTCCGCCCTGCGCGGCGCAATTTGTTGGACTGATTGGTCCCACGCATGCTCCGCTCGAGAGGCAGCACGCTCCAGTTGGAAAGCAAACATAGGTCCCGCAGGCGCTTCCCTCTGGTCCAGGACTTCCACCCGCACCGAGGCACGACTGGTAGGACAAGTTCACGCATCCGCCCGTCGCCGCAAAGCAGCAGGCGTTGTTCCCCTGCGGGAGACAGATCGAGGCGGTGCAGATCGAACCATCGCCGCGATAGGCGCCACCCGCCGCCAAGCAATCCGCTTGTGTGGCGATGGCGCAGTTCGTGCCGATGCAGCACGCGCCCTGCAGTGCCGCGCAGTTGACCGGGGTGTAGGTCGCGCGCATCACCCAGTCACCGGTTGGACGACAGGCCGTTGGCCACTGAGCGAATGTCTTCCAACCAGAAGGACAACCTAACGCGCCACAATTCACTGCGTTGATCCAATTCTGACTTGGCTGCGCGAGACCGCTGGTGTCGGTGGTCGGGAATGCGTTGCTGGCGGTGGGCGGCGCGACGTAGCAGGGATTCTGCGTCTGATTATTGTGATCATCGATTCGGTAGCCAATCGAGAACGTGTGGTTTCCGATGTCATTGAGATACATCTGATCTGGATCGGTTGGGTCGATCAGGAATTGCACATTGACGCCGGTGGTTCCTGGCGGAAGAACGATGTGCGGAATGATCTTGCCATCGGACGAAAAGGTGTACTTGAGGTTGCCGGTTGCCGGCGTGCCCTCCCAAACCATGATGGACCATTTGGTCGTGGTCTGCACCGTTGCGGCGCTCGTCGCGAAAATCATTTCGGTCAGGTCGAGACGCAGTGGGAACGATGCGGCAGGTACCACATACGAACACGCCGCCGACTCGAGCTCGGCGAACCCAGCCTGCACGATGAACGATCCACCTGTGAAATTTGCATCGGTGTGGGCCACGACTGCTGTGGGGCAAGATCCGGCGAGTGAACCCTCCGATTGATTCGCGCCGCCCACGACAACGCGCATCGTTGGCAGGTCGCGGTACGCAGACCAAACTGGAAACTGGCGACCTGCAGAAATCGCCATCTCATCGAGCATGACCTGACGGTCTGTCGCGGCCAAAGAGCTCGAACAGAATCCAAGGACAAGGGATGCAAACACCAGAGAAGCGTGTCGGGTAGTCATCGGTGGCTCCGTGGGAAGTTGGGGATCTGGCAATCTCTTCCCAAAAAGTACCACGGGGGGGCGTCCGCGCCACAAATTCACGAAAAAATGCCTGAAATTTCGCACTCGGGAATGCGGCTTGGTGTACTGCGTGGACCAAAAGCTGCGGTCAGGAACCCTTCTTGGACCCCGGCGATCGAACGATACCAGACCGTTCCCAGTCGATGGTGATCTTGTCGGTCGCGATCTCTTCGATCACAACCTCAAAGTCGCTGCGACCATCGCGCTCGACGAGCGGTCGAGCACCGTTGAGCAATTCGACCACCCGCCTCTGAATCAGCGCGGTCAACTTGAATCGTCCGCCGATTTTGGAAACAATGTCATCACTCTTGAGTGCTTCGTTCATGGATGGGCTCCCTGTGGTTAGCCCATTAGTATAGGCAGACCTCGGGCTTTCAGCAAGCCAATCCCTCATTTCCGTCGATCACATCACTACTCATGCCGACTCTGCACTCCGCAATAATCATGGAATCAATCCAGTGGGCGCACCACGGCTTGCGAAGCGCTCGCAAAGTGCTCGGATTGAGTCCGGATTGGCATGTGCTGATCCTGGCCACTTTCTGCGGCATTTTCATGGGTGTGATTGCCCTGGGTTTCATTGGTTCGATGAATTGGCTGCTCGATCAAGTTGCTGGATTCGCTTCGGGCGGACCCACTCAGTTGTGGATTGCCGTGGCGCTCCCGCTTCTTGGCGCCTGCATCACCGTCGTCGCGTTCAAGGTCTTCCCCAGCTCATTTCATGGACATGGTGTTTCGCGGGTGATGATGGCGGTTCACCGGCAGAAATCCGTGCTGCCGCTGAGCCTTGTGCCGCGGCAGTGGATCGGCTCAACCGCGACCATCACATCCGGCGGATCATCCGGTCCCGAGGGTCCTATCGTTGCCATCGGCGGCGCCATGGGATCGTGCTTTGCAAGTTGGTTGAAACTCGATGCCGCTCGCCGTACGACCCTCTTGGGATGCGGCGCTGCCGCCGGTATGGCCGCAGTCTTCAACGCGCCTCTGGCAGGGGCTTTCTTTGTGCTTGAGGTCATCCTGCGAGACTTCACGGCGCGCACGCTCACACCCATCGTGATTGCGGCCGTGACCGCTGCGGCGACGGCGCAGTCGATCCTGCATTCGCAGACGCCCATCTTTGGAGTCTCACTCGGTCAATTCGATTCTGCTCCGCTCTTCCTCGCGGATGCCCCGCAGTATGCGATCCTGGGAGTCATCGTTGGTGTCGCTGCCGCTGGATTCGCGCGCCTTATGAAGTCTGCCCACCAAGTCTTTCACAGACTTCCCGTGCCGTGGATTTTCAAGCCCGTAATCGGCGCATTGCTCCTCGTGGCGTGCGGCGCGATCTGGACTGGCCTGGGTAGCGGTGATTCCACGAAGACGGTTCCAGCCTTTTATGGCACTGGGTATCAATTGATCGAGCGGCTCATCCAAGCGCCCAGTGGACCCCAGGATGGGGCGCTCCTTCTTTTTGGATCACTGGCACTCCTGGGCGCCGCGAAGTGCCTCGCGACTGCGCTCACGCTCGGATCGGGTGGCGCAGGCGGACTCTTCGCTCCAGGGCTTGCTCTGGGTGCGATTCTCGGCGCGGCATTCAGCGCACTGACGATGGTCGTTCCCTGGCTTCCCGACCTCTCGCCGGTTCATGGCGTGCTGGTTGGAATGGGAGCGTTCGTCGCAGCCGGAGCCCATGCGCCGCTCGCCGGCGCGTTTCTCGTCTACGAACTCACCCATTCATACGCAATCTTGATGCCGCTCCTCATCGCCGCCGTCATCGCCACCGTCGCGGCGCGTCTGATCACCCGCGAAAGCATCTACTCGGCAGAGTTGTCGGCAATGAATATTCGCCTCACCACGATTGTGGATCACGCCATCATGCGCAGCACCCTGGTTCGAGATGTCGTGCTGCTGCGAGCCGTCCCGGTCGTCGTGGGTGTGAGTGCTGAGCAACTCGTCGAGTTGGGAGAGCGCGAAGCGGTCCATGACTTCGCCGTGGTTGACGACGCGGGGCGCTACCGCGCCTTTGTGTGCGGGAGCGATGTGCGATCGGCCCTCGTCTACCGCGAGGCGCTGCGACTATTGACGGTTGCCGAATTGGAGCGGACGGATTTTGCGCCACTTGAACTCGATGACACCCTCGATACGGCCCTGGAACGGTTCGCCCGACACGAAACACAATCGCTGCCCGTGATCGATCGGGCCACACACAAGCCAGTCGGGCTCATCAGCCGAAGTCAGATCATGGCCGTCTACAACAGCGCTGGGGAGTCGCAGTGAATCCACGATCCCAGCGGGCAGGCGCGGCCTTTCGGATCGCATCTGCGGGTGATTTTCAACGCGTGTTTGCCCATCGCGTTCGAAGTGATCTCGGATGGATCGTCATTCACGCCGCCCCCAATTCGTTGCCGCGCATCCGATTGGGATTGTCCATCGGGGTCCGCGTTGGAAAGGCGGTGCGGCGCGTGCGGGTCAAGCGGATGATCCGCGAAGCCTTTCGACTGCAGCGCAGCGGGTTGCCGGTGGGACTCGACATCGTGGTGGGAGCGCGCAGTCACGGCGATCGACCACTTGCTGATTACAAAGAGGCGATCGCGATCGAGGTGCCGAAACTCGCGACCAAGCTGGGATTGTGATTCGCGCGCGCCGCGAGGATCGCCCGCGTTTTAGGGAACGGGATCCGCGCCGCTGCCTCCCCATGGATGGCACCGTGCCAGCCGACGGAGTGTCAGCCCGACTCCGCGCCTGAAGCCAACGCGCGTAAATGCCTCGATCCCGTAGACCGAACACGAGGGATGGAAGCGACACGCTCCACCGAGAATCGGCGAGAGCCATCGTTGATAGAGTCTGATGAGTGTGATGCAGAGTCGCGCAGCAAGGGAAGGAGAATCGATCACGGCGCTTCGATCACGCGATTGGAAAGTGAACCGACACCCTGGATGACAATGTCAACGGTATCGCCCTCGCGCAGATAACGCGGTGGGGTGCGACCATGCCCAACCCCCGCTGGGGTTCCAGTCAACAGGATCGTTCCCGCAAGCAGCGTGGTCCCCTGTGAGAGATCACTGATCAGCCGCGCGACGGAAAAGATCATCTGTGCGGTGGAGGCATCCTGCACGCATTCACCATTGAGTCTCGTCGTCAGGCGGAGCGCTTGCGGATCGGAGACCGCCGCGGCCGAAACCATCTTGCTCATCGGGCAAAAGGTGTCAAAGCTCTTGCCACGACTGAACTGCCCGCCCGCCCCTTGATTCTGCCACCAACGTGCGCTGACATCGTTGGCGACCGCGTATCCAGCGACCATCCCAAGCGCATCGGATTGGGTGACATTGAGGCAATCGTGCGCCAGGATGACAGCGAGCTCGCCCTCATAATCCACCTGCGGTCCCCCTTGACGGCAAATGGATGGGATGATGATGGGATCACCATCACCGATGAGTGCTGCGGGATTCTTGAAGAAGACCACGGGTCGCGGCGGGGCCGCGCCGCCCATCTCTTGCGCGTGGTCTGCATAGTTGCGACCGATGGCGATGATGGCGGGAGGAAGCTGGCGCGCCATCACTTGGACTCCGCGGTCGCGCGGTGGGAAGTCTCGTCTTCGGCCCCACGCTTGGCAGCTTCCGCGGCGCGCTCCGCACGGAAGGCTTCCATCCCCGGTGGCTCAGGAAGCAACTGCGCGAATGGCGCCAGCCGTGCGAGTGGATCCATCGAAAACTCAGCTTCCAGTGGTCCTTTCACCAGGTCGTAGACGATTCTGCGCTCCGCCTCACCGGCCCGGTTGTAAATCGTCAAGCGATCGACCAAAGGCTGCGACGAATCCATCAAGACGCTTGCAAAGACATCTTGCACGCTGGTCTTGAGATTGCCGATCAGGTCGGCCATACGGCGATCGCCAAACTTGTTGACGAAGTCCGCGTATTGCCCACCTTGGAAGTAGTCGATGAGCCCGCGCGCGAACTTGATGGCCGCCTCGAGCCGTTCGGGGCGATCCATGAGCAGTCCCTCACGAAATCCATTCGCCAGAGCTGCGTACACATCGCTGCGCGCCACATCTGGCGCGGCTTCATACTCACCGTAGGTCACACTTTGGATAAAGGTTTCGAGCGGCGCTTCATACTTGTTGTTTGGGATGAGCCCACCGCGCCCAAAGAGCTGATCGAGTTTGGACAGGATCGCCCGCGATCCTTCGATGTCCCCGAGGCGATAGAGCTCGCGCACGGCTTGCGACATGAAGTTCTGATAGAAGTCGCAGAAGGTGTCTCCGCCACCGCCCCGCGTGCCGTAGTGCTTGCGATAGAGTTCGCCGAAATAGATATCAATCGCCTTGATCCACCGTGGATCATTCAATCGCCCGGGATTGTCATTGCTGAAGGGGTCATAGTGCATCAACCCCGATCGCGACAGCGCTTGCATTGATTGAATGTTGATGCGATCGTTGTTGAGGATCTTGTAGATGTCATCTTCGCCTTGCACGCGTTTCTCGGAGGTCATAGCTCCCCGCTTCGCCCAGTAGAAGGCGTGCGATTGGGGATGGCGCCAATCGAATGGACCGAAGTCCCGCGTCAGTTCCCACATCAATGTGGGATCCATGTTGAAGGCCTCGCGGAGAACTTTTTTTCGCAGAAAAGGCAGGAACTTCTCGAGCGCCGCCGCGGACTCTGGTACCGAGAACGCGACATCGAATGCCGCGTAGATCGGATCGTTCTTCCGGAAGGTTGCGTCGAGTCCGAGCAACTTTGCGTAGCGGCTGGTCTGAACCGCTTGCCAGCGGCCGAGATTGATCAGAAAGGCCTCGTCGAGCTCAAACTGAAATTTCTGATCAAATCCAGAAAGGTTGCTCTTCAACTGCTCAACCAGGGCGCGCACCGTCGGTTCCTTCAACTCCAATTCTTCGAGCGAATCGGGGGCATCCTTGATTGTCGCGAGCCAGGCAATGCGATCGGCATGCGAACTCGGTGGCGGACCAAGCAGGAATTGCCACTCGCGGGCGAATTCCCGCTTGTAGTAAAGGTGGGCGTCGTCGGCGACGCCGTCAATCTTGTGGGAGAGCCAGAAGGAGAGTTCCTTGTGCAGGATGAGATCATTGGGGTTGTAACGCAGTCCCTCGTTGCGAACCAGATTGATCCCCGCACGCACCCACTGCCAGCGCTCCCACTCGGTATCGGTCATCACTGAAATGTTGTAGGCCATGTTGTGGCCTTGGAAACCCCAGACCTCTCCGAAGCGGGGCTGCAACTTGGCGATCAGCGATGCGTCGGCCATGGCCTCATAGAAGAGCCCCCGCTCCTTCTGGACATTGGTCTTGATCCAGAGGTAGTCCACGATGATTCCACGCAGCGCACCAATCGCAGTGCCGATCGCCACAATTGGTGGAGCCCCATCGATCGAAACATCGGTATAGCGCAAACTGTGTTCATCGCTCGAGGCGATGATCCTGGGCAAGAGCGCTCCACCGCCCACCCAGGCGGTAACCATGACGACGACACACGCCAACTGAATGAGCCGATCGCGCATGGCTTAGCCATCTCCCCCGCTATAGATGGCGATCTCTTTGCGATTGAATGCAAAGACGCCCAACGTGAACACGAAGAGCGTCCAGGCAATTCCGACCTGACCAACCACCACGCACACCGACCACCAAGTGATCGCCTTGCCGTCCACCAGATCAGTCGCACTCCCTGATTGGGCGAAGGGAGCGAGCCCCCACTGCACGAATCCGACCAGCGAACGGACGCCGTATTGGAATGCTTGAATGACGAAGGGAGCCTCGTAGGTCACCGAATAATTTTCGAGCGCCACGGCGAGAAAGGGCGACATTGAGCCAACCATGAACACCGTGAATGACAACATCACTGCCACTGGAAAGGAGAGGACGCTCGCCGACGCGACGCCGAGTGCCGCGATAAAGATGAGCTTGACCCAATCGATCAGCATGGCTCGAAAGAAATTCCCCTCGAATCCACCAACGCGGTGCAGTACCTCGAGACCATTGTCATCAAAGTTCATCGGGTTCGGAGCGGGATAGAACTCCCCAGCATTGGTGACTCCGCCATTGAAGATTCGTAACGTAAGCGTTCCCTCGGGCGTGATCGCTTCGAGTGGAATCGAGACGACATTGGTGAGAATGGGCACATAATTCACGAATATGGGCTTGGCCTCACCGAACAAAAACACAGCGGGATACATGGCGTGGGAACTGTCGATTCCGTTGTGAAAGGTGTAGCGCAACACCGGCTGGGCTGCAGCGCGCCGCGCCTCGAGCAGACCCGAGAAGACGAATGTCCTTTCTGCCCCGGCCTTGATCGCCCGTTGAGCGGCCATGAACTCGGTCAACTTGTTGCGGCGAATCTCCCGCGCAACTTCACCCGCACTGCGTCTTCCGTCGGCGATCTCTCCGCGCAGAATCGAGTCGCGATCCAGTGTCTGAGTCACAATTTCTTGCAGTCGCGCAGGATCGAGCGACTCATACGCCGGTCGCGCGGCTGCGCGGGCCACGAGAACCTGCTCCTGAACCGCGGCGGCGTCCTTGAGATCTGCGGCGGGGCGGGTGCTCATCAATTCGACCGAGGCATACACCGCGAATCCACCGATCAGGAGAACGATGCCATTGAGGATGGATAGGCCAAGGAGTTTGCCCGCCAAGTAGTGGAAACGCGAGACCGGTTTGGTGAGCACATTCCACACCTGCCGATCGCGAATCTCGAAGGCGACGGTCGCGCAGGAGAGAAAGAGTGTCAGGCACGCTGCCACAACGAACACCAAGCTCGAACCGCGCGAAATGAAAGTCTGAATTTGGTAACGCAGTGGTTCATGTCGATCGATCCCGATCGGGAGCATCGGAAGCACGAAGAGCAGAATGCCGATGAAGCCCAGCGAGATGCGCTGCCGAAGCGCCTCGAGCAGCAGCGTGTGGGCGATGCCAAAGACGTGATACGCGGGGGTGAGCAGCACCAGTGCGATGCGGGTCAACAACATGAAGGCGAAGATGAGTAGCCCAAAGCCCGCGATTGCTGTCACCCAGTCCAGTTGATTCGCCATCCAGAAGGGGGCGATGAGCGCCGTGGTCCCAAGGACGACCAGCACCAACGACCATGCCATCCCAACCCAGACGGCAACAACCGCCAGTGCCACAACCGTCAGACCGATCGCCGCCACGGTCGCAGGTCGCTCGATGATGTTGACGGGCGCCCAACCTGGGGCCACAGTCGAACCGATGAAGGACGCGACATTGGTGGCCTCGGGGATCCGACCGCCGCGGTCAAAGAACTGCGGGGCGACCGACTGCACGCGAAGGCTTCCGATTTCGGCTCCGTCAATGGTCACGGTACCGCGCTCGATCAATTGCAGCGCAATTGGATTCCGCTCTGCGATGTTGGCCTCCGTGAGCACGGTGGCGATGCGTCGGCAGAGATTGGAGTACTGAAAGGATGACTTCCAGAGCGGACCGAACGTCCCGGCGCCGATCACGATGAAGACCACCGAGAGAATTGTGCGGTTTTTGGTTCTCTCTTGCCAAGCGCTCAGCCGCTCACGCCACAGACCGACCCGACTCACTTCTGTTTCTCCGGCCGACCATCGACAAGATCATCGATGAGCGACCGATCGAGTGACGCGGGCGGCGGAGCTTGATCCGTCGTGCGCGGAGTGGGACCCGGAGTCAACGGAGTGGTTGGGCTCATGAGTTCCTCGACCACCGAGGCAGTCGGCGCTCTGGAGTCTGTCGGAACTGGTTGCGGTGCAGGACGCGGCGGTGCGACGGCCTGAAGTTCTTCGACCACACTGCGGGTCGAATCGGGTTCTTGAGACCCCGCCCCGCCCATAAGAAACGCCGCGGTGTGACCACCGTGGCCCGCTCCACTTGTGGCGGTCTGCTCGAGCCGCGCTTGCTCCACGATTTTGAGGAAGAGATCCTCCAACTTTTGACGGGGCGAGTCGACCCGCTCAATTGACACGCCCTCCTCCCGTCGCACGAGTTCATCAATCTTGGCGATGGTCGCGCTGCGCAGGCGCGGTGTGTGGATTGTCGTGCGCTGCGTATCGCAGAGAAGTTCATCGCCCGTGCCTTCGGCGCGAATCTTGCCCCCATAGAGAACCGCCACGCGATCGCAGACATCTTCAACATCCGCAAGCAAGTGCGACGAAAGCAGGATGGTCTTTCCTCGGCGACGAAGGTCGAGGAGGAGGTCCTTGACCTGCCGAGTTCCGATGGGATCGAGACCCGAAGTCGGCTCATCGAGGATGAGAAACTCTGGATCATTCATGAGCGCTTGCGCGAGACCGAGCCGACGGGTCATCCCTTTGGAAAATTCGCCAACCGCGCGGTGTGCTGCCCCTTCCAACCCAACCATTTCGAGCAATTCGTCGGCACGACGACGGCGGATTTGACGCGGAATTCCAAAGAGCTTCCCGAAATAGTCGAGGGTCTCCTGTGGATTGAGGAAGCGGTACATGTACGACTCTTCCGGCAAATATCCGATGCGCGCCTTCACGGAAACATCACCAGGGTCGCGATCAAAGACAGTCAACCGCCCTTTGCTCTTTCGCAAGAGACCCAACATCAGTTTGATCGCGGTGCTCTTTCCAGAACCGTTGGGACCGAGCAATCCAAAGATCTCGTGGGGACGAATCTCGAAATCGATTCCATCGACCGCCCGCGCCTTGGCGCGAAACCAGAAATCGGAAAAAATCTTGCTCAATCCTTGGGCGACCACGATGGGACGCGCCGGATCCAAGGAGACCGATGATCGGAGTGAACTCTGGGTCATGGTTGGCCGAAGCCCTTGTCGCCACTCTTCTCGAGCCGGCGTCCGGGGCGATCAATCATGATCTGGCGACTTCCCAATTGAAAGGATGGGAGTCCCGCGCCGATCATGGCCGCCTCATACTTCTTGCGGGCAAGTTCTGCGTCACGGCGCGTTTGCATGACCTGCGGAGAACTCTTCACACGGATCGCATATCGCGCGAGTTGATCGGGAACCGCGAACACCTCGATCTCTCCCTGGCTCATCGCCTGGCGCACGGCGTCGAGCCACAACTGCTGCACCAACTGATGGGGATTCTCGCGATAACTCGCCGCGAGGCTGGCGACCCGCCGCGCTTCCTTGGCAAGCGTTGCCGTCAATGCTGATTGGTAGGACTTCGCCCGATTGATGATGAATGACGCGGCACCGCCGATATCAGGCTCCTCGAGACGCAGTCCAATCTTCTTCAACAACTGATCGGACCCGGCGTGATCACCGGCGGTGAGGCAAAGCTCGTATTGATGGATCAGTTCGAGCACCGCTGCATAGTTGGGACCCGCGGTGCCCACGAGTTTCGCATTCGCCTCTTGTCGCGCGCGCTCGAGAAGAGTCTTCATATCCTCCCGAGCCGTCTGAACCCGGCGCAGCGCCTCGCGTACGGCGAAGGGTGCGGTGCGCTCCAAGATGGTGACTCCGGTGATCGCAATGCCACAGTCCAGCTCGTTCAGCGACGCCTGCATGAGTTCACGAATATCGAGTGCCGGTAAGTCGCGTTGCTCGAGCAGTTCTGTCAGCGTGTACTTCGCAACCGTGAGCACCACCGCGCGCTCGAGAACGGATCGCACGACGGTCTCGGTGCGCTCGGGACTCATCTGGGTCAGCATCGCCACCGGATCGGCGATTGAGTAATCGACCGAGAGCTGGAGGTGCGCCAGATCGCCATCCGCAGTGATCACCGAGCCATCGCGACCCGGTTGAATGGGCGTTTTCGCGTCAGCTGAATCGGTCGCCATTTCGGCAGTCATGTTTTGCTGCGATCGCGCCGGCCAGAAGTTGTCACGATCATCGACCGATTGGCGTTGCTGCATGGTGGTGAACTCGCCAACCGGATAGGGCCAAAACGGTTGCAGTCCGGGTGCGACGACTTCTTGACCCGCGTCGCCGGCGATCTTGCCAAAGAAAGTCCGAATACCGGTGACACCCTCTGGAACCGACTGAAATCCAGAGAGGAGAAAGGTCACAACCAATCCAGCGATCGCCAATTGCAAGAGCCGATAGGAAAGTCGCAGCGCCTCACCGAGACTCTGATTCGCCGGATCCATCGCTTCACGCATCTGCGCGCGATCGCTCCCACCAGCGCCAACCGTGAGTCGGGCGCTCTTGCCCAGCCGCACCGTATGCGTGGGATCATCGGGAAGGCCCGCGTCCGTGTTCAACGGCTTGTCGGACATCTCAGGGATTTCCAATCGTCGCCGCGCCGGCTGCTGGGGCGCTCTCCACGACATAGGGCTTCTTCGGTTGTGGGATCTCTTGCGAGCCCTCCCGCGGCGAGAGATCGAGCAAATGGAAGGGCGCCCGATTGAGATCCGTCACAAATGTAGTGCTGCCAGAAAGCGAGGCCTTGAGCGTGTCGAGCCAGGCGAGGAAGATCGCTAGATCCTGTTCGCCTTTCATCAATTCGTAGTAGCGCGTCGCCTCCTCATTCCCCATCGCTTCAATATCAGCGGCCCATCCATCTGCAAAGGTGCGAATGGTCTCGGCGCTGCTTGACGCCTGACTCTTGATCGCCTCGGCTTCCGAATTGCCCTTCGATTCCTCGAGGTTCGCAAGGGTTTCCTGCACGGCTGCCATGCGCCGAAGGACGGCGATGGTGGTCTTGGGTGGAAGAATGATCTGCGAGATCCCCACCGCGACTGGGTTCACGCCTGCCAACTTTGTGGCGCGCAGGTCCTGCAGGATCGAGCTCTCCGCCTCGGCAATCTTGCTCCCCTGACCGATGAGATCGCTGAAGTTGTAACCACCAATGGCGCGGACCGCGCCTTGAAGTTGGGTCTCGAGTGCCTTCCCAGCAACTTCGACTGTGCCGTACGAGACAAAGAACTGCAGCGGTTCATCACCTGTTGCTTCGACCCGCCAGAGCAGGTAGGCCTGAACAAGAACTTGCTGCCCGTCCTTGGTGAGCACGGTTTCCAACGGACTCTCGATGAACTGCAGGCGAGCATCGAGCTTCGCAACCTGATCGATGAAGAGCGGAGCCTTGAGATGGAGACCGGCATCGCGTTGGATTCCGGCAGGCTTTCCAAAGCGGGTCAAGACGGCGATCTCGTGAAAGTTCACGGTGTAGGTTGTGTTGAACAAGACCAACACAAGCACGATGAGCGACGCAACTGCGATTGGTATTTTTCGAATCATTCCTATTCCTTCTTCTCGAGGTAGTCGCCGAGGTTGAGCCCAGGCTCCGGTTGTTCCATCTGGATTTCGAAGTCGATCCGTGATGGATCCACCGCCAAGACATACTTGATTCGAGCCGCCGCAATGGCGTTGGAGAGCACCGCCATGATGGCCCTTTCGCGATAGAGCGCCGGTGCCGCGCGATAGGAGGGCGCCTGTCCAAGAACTTCGCTGGTGGTTGCGCGGGATCGCACCAAACTCGACCAGCGCCGTGCCCGCGCCGCGCCGATGACACTTGCCGCCTGGGCATGGGCTTCGACGATCATCTGCTCGATCAGCGCGCGCTGGACCGCGGCTTCTGGCGATTGTTCGCCCGCCGTCTCTTCGATTGCGTTCAACGATTCGATCGCGGCCACGACGCGTCGCGCCACATCGGGGCTGCCCACGAGAGTCGACATGGTGTTGTTGACCATGCGCTGTGCCTCATCCAAGACCTTGCGCGAATTCTGCACATCGATCGAGAGTTCTTCGAACATCGCCGCCGACTCGCCCGCCGGGGGTCGAAGAACCGGAATGCGAACTCCGACCACCTCGACGCCGCTAACACTGCGATCGAAGGAGGCTTGAATGCGCTCCTTCAATTGGCGGGCCAGCGAATCACCCGAGGGCGACAGCACTTGAACAATCGACCGTGTCGAGAGCAACTGGCTCGCCTCGCGCAGCGCCAGCGCCCTGAGGGTGCGCTCACGCATGTCGAGCGGCGACCTCCGCGATCGTGAATCACTGCAGAAGTTGAGAAAGTTGAGGAGCCCATCCTTCTTCACGCGGTAGTCCAACACGATGTCTGCGTCCACCAGTGCGAACTGCGTCGCCACGTGCGCGGCATCTGGGGCTTTGGATGCAACCTCGGGAGCACCTCCGGATGGAGCCTCGATCGAATGGGCGAGCACGATGAACGATGGTCGTGTGGAATCTGGCTCGCCTTCGATTGGCCAGAGATTGACACGCGATATCGGCAGCAACTTTGCGCCAAGCACGAGCGAGCGAATCTGCCCCACATCAAATCGTTCGACGGATTCAAATGGCCATGGCCACTTCCAAACCAGCACGCCCTGTGCCAGATCGCCGATCACCCGTCCAGAACGCAGTCGCACTGCTTGCTCGCCTGGCTGTACCACGACGATCATCGACATCAAGAGCAGAATCGCAACTCCGAAGGCCGTCAAGCGCAGAAAGCTGCGCAGCAGCAGTTGGTAGCCCCAGGAACTGGTGATATCGAAACCGAATTGATAATTCACTGCCTCATTGATGCTGCGCACGATCGAGTCGGGCGCGGCAGCAAGACCGAGCAACTTGGAATCAAAGGCGGGACGGGAGAGCTCGGTTCGGCGGCGTGGGCGATACAGATTGAGGACAAGATTCAGGACCGTTTCGCTGGCAATCAACCCGGCGAACACCGCGATGCCGTAGGTCACACCCTCGAGCACATCGGGCTTGTGAAAGACCTGAAAGATGATTCCAACCGCCACACCAAGGAGCACCAGTGCATTTCCCACCATGGCACCGGCTCCGCCGCGCAGATTCTGCCAAGCGGGTTGTTGCGCCATTCCAGCCACGAATCTCGAGAAAATGAAAGTCAGAAGTGAGAGCGCGGCGCAGATCGCCAATTGCCATCCCAGGTGTTTGCCAACAGAGAAGACGCTCGCCTTTCCCGTGGTGTCCCCGAGATCCGCCAGCCAATTCAATGTGAAATAACTGATAAGCCCCAGAAGAATTGCGACGGCGATACTGACCACCGGCATCAGCCATTGATGCATCAGTCGAAGTCGCCGAGCTGCAGCCTGTGACTCCTCGCGCTCGCCCTCAAAGACACTGCGAGCTCCACCGCGCTGCTGAATGATCTCATCGTTTTCGAGTGCTTCAATCCGCTCGAGTCGGTGCTGGTGGAAGAGCACCATGAGCGCGACCCAGATGAGCGTGCCGCTCAAGACATACGTCGCCGCCAGAACGAAGGCAGAATCCTCGGTGGCGCGACCGAACACCAGCAAGAAAAGTCCCAGGATGGTCTGAATGACCAAGCCAAACGCCGCAACGCGGGTTGCCTGTTGATAGACGAACTGATCTCGGGTCATATCGCGCCGTACTCTACGGTCTTTTGGGTGATTCGGTTCAGTGTCGCACGGGTCTCGCGCGCGCTGAAAACCCGTGGAGACTTATACTTCGGGTCTCATCCCATGGCATTCCTCGAACAGCTCTTAGCAATCCTGAAGAACACATTCTACGAATGCGTTCGCCAACCGATTGCGCTGGTGGTGCTGGTTGCATCTGTTCTGCTGGTGCTTCTGAGTAATCCGCTTTCTGCCTTCACGATGTCCGATGATCAACGCATGTTCGTTGACATCGGATTGTCGACTGTCTTCATGTCGGGGGCAATTTTGGCTGCTTTTCTGGCCACCGCAGTCGTCAATCAAGAGATATCCAACCGCACCGTGCTGATGGTCGTCTCCAAGCCTGTGGCCCGCGTGACTTTCATACTCGGAAAGTACTTGGGGGTCCTCCTCGCCCTGATCGCCACAACGGCTGTCCCCGCGCTGGCCTTCTTGCTCGTCGAAGTTCATGGCGTTCTTCAAACCGCATCAGCCCCGGTTCGGTGGCCGGTGGTGATCTTCGGCGTGGTGGCCGTTCTCGCGACAGTCGGAACTGCGACTTGGTGCAACTTCTTTTATTCGAAGTCATTCCCGGCGCTCATCGCCATGTTGGGTGCGCCACTTCTCCTCCTCGCCTATCTGTTGAGCCTGTTTTTCGATACCGACTGGTCCACCACTTCTGCGCTCACAGAATTTCGTTTGGATTTGGTGGTTGCACTCGGGCTGATGTTTCTCTCGCTCTCCGTCATTGCCGCGATCGCGGTTGCCGTGAGCACGCGGCTCGGGCAGGTACTCACCATCGGGATTACGTTGGGATTGCTGGTCCTAGGGCTGCTCTCAGATTGGATGTTGGCAAGAAAGGTGCAGGCGCTCGAGGCCGTGATTTCCGCGCGGGGCAGCGCGGACGCGGGGCTGCTCGATTCCACCCATCTGGCACTCATGGGTTACAAGGCGGCCTACGCGATCATCCCGAACTTTCAGGTCTTCTGGGTGGTCGACGCGGTGAATCAGAATCAGCCGATCCCGCTTGACTACATTGGATATGTGGTTTTGTACGCCGCCTGCATGACTGCGGCCGCTCTGGCGATCGCCACGGCACTCTTCCAACGCCGGGAGGTTGGCTAGCAACGGTTCAAACTCAGCGGTTCGCGGCCTGCATTTCCTTGATCGCCTTGCGCATCTCGACGATTTCCATCTCGAACTGTTCAATCGCTTGATCGGGGACATTCAGTTCGTACAGCAGGACGGGCTTTGCCTTCTTGAACCAATCGATGATCTTCTGGGTGTTGCGGATTCGAGCCTGCAGATACTGAACTCCACCGCGACTCGATCCCTCAATTGCTCGCTTCTGCAGAAGGAGCGGAACCTCGGCGTGCGCGCCCTTGATCAGCTTCTGCCACTTGGCCGCGACCGTTTTCCCTGCGTCGTTGATCTGAAATCGCGCCGAGTCATCCACGCCAAGCGCTGCAAACAACTCTGGTTCGGTTGTTGCGGTTCCTTCTGAAAACCCGCAGTGCTCGGCGGACTTCGCACTGAAATCGAGGTTTTCTTCGTTGCTGCTCAGCTTGTAGGTATGTTTGTAATCGCCGTAGAAAGTGACCTTGTCTCCCTCCTTGTCATAGGAGAGTTCGACTTCGGAGTGGACCATCGCGGGGCCAATCAGGGGATCCCTGCCACCCATCGCGCACACTTGTGCGACGCGTTCCTTCCAATCTTCCCGCACCGCGACAACCTCGGTTCTCCCCGAGAGCATGGTGATCGACCCGAGCGCTGCCTCGGGCATGAAATAGATCTCGTCAGCATGAAGCGCCGTAAAGGCTCCCCCTGAGATCGCCTTTTCGATCCAAGCGACCAGGCGATGCTTGTTCTTGATTCGCATGAGCGAGTCGCTGATCTTGTCACCCTCGATCACCAGTCCGCCGTTGGAGTTGATGCGCAGGACGATCACCTGACCGGGTCCAAACTTGTCGGCGATCTTCTCGACTTCTTCCATTTCTTCGTGGCGCAATCCAACGCCCACCATCCCGTCGAGCGGCAGGACAAATACTTGCTTCTTGGCAGTCAGACTTTCCGGTGGCGCGGCCTGTGTCGACGCGACCGCACCCTTCGGCGCTGTGCCGGGCACCAGTGGTTTCGCAGCCTGCGGCGATGCGGGTGATGTCAGGAGGGCACAGGCGACAAGCGCGAGAGTTAGCGAACGCACAGTTGATACATCTTTCAAGGTCACTCCGATTGAATCAATGGTTTGAAATGTCCGAACCAGGCCCGAGTCCACCACCACCGCCCTTGGACCCACCTCCGCGCGGCGTGGCAGGCGCCGACTTGCTCAATCCGCGAATCCGTTCCTGCAACTTCAGAATCTCCGTCTCGATGTCGAGTTTGGTGACACCGACCACTTGGCGAATCTTCATTTCCACAGCCGGATACCTTTTCATAGTCGAAAGCAACTTCTCCAAGATTCCCTTCGCCTTGGTGAGGAACTTCCTTTCGTCTTTCCCCTGCGCATCCTGCAGTGCTTCCTGATAGGCCGGATAGGACTTCTTGGCGTCCTCAAAAGCCTTGCGCCATCCCTCGATGTACTTGCGAACAATGACCTCGCCATCTTGCGGCAGGCGTTCGAACTCGCGGTACCCGCGCTGGTACATGAGGTCTCCGAGCATCAGTGTTTCGTCGTCGGAAACCGTGCCATCCGAGAGACCCAGTTCCTCCGCGGACTGCGCCGTAAAGTTGGCGCGAATCTCCTTGTCGCTGTTGTCGATCACCCAGGTTCCCTTGTCGTCGTCGCGCCAGACGATTTCGCGACCTTGAAAACTCGCGCTCAACATTTTCTCGGGGCGCATCATGGCCAGTCCAATGATTGGGTCGTATCCGCCGGAGACGAGAAATCCATTGCAGATTCCGACAAATGCTTCCCGGAACTTGCGGCGAACTTCGGTGTCTTCGACCTGGGTTCGCTCCTGGATGCGGCTCAAGCCCATCAAACGCGCGGACTCGGTCATGTACATGTCGGGCCAACTCAATCCTAGGAGCGCTCCATAGCCAACGGCGTCGCGCACCACCATAATCGGCTGGGCTCCAGCCTTGGCGATGATCTCCTTCAGGTCGCGCGTCATTTTTCGGGTGGAGTCGTCATCGAATATTCCGTAGGCGCTCGGGTCGTCACCCATATATTTCACATCGTCGACATCTGGAGAATTCAGCACGAAAACAACGAGGTCTGGTCGCTTGAGCGTGATGTCCTTGGCAACTTCTTCGTAGACCATCGGATGGATATCAAGACCGAACTGCCCAGTCCCCTTCAATCCCATCGGAACGACATACACCGTCTTTGGCTTCGCGGTCGCCGCGGTCGCCTCTGTCGCGGGAGGCGAGGCTTTGGACTGCACCAGGGCGTGTCCAGTGGAAGGTGCCAGGCTTGAAAGTGCCACAATCAAAATGTTGAGGATCGCAATCATGAGGTCAAGGATCATAGCCTTGACTTGCGTTCAATTCATCCGAGATTCGGCGCGCGCGTCGACCTTTGTCAACGGTGAAACTCTGACTGCACCAGCCGCAGTGCTCCCTCTTTCGATTGGAGCTGACCCTCTAACTGGGCGTCGTAGACCTGATCCAAGATTGACTTGAACTTGGGTCCGGGTCGGAACCCCAGCGCAATCAAGTCGGCGCCGTTCACAAATGGAACTGGAGCCACTCCTCCCGGTTCTTGCGCGAGCCCTTGCGCCGCGGCGGAAATTTCTCCAGCCCGCGGCGCGTCTTCCCCCCGCAAGACATCAAGCGAGGCAGCGAAGGCACGACCTGCGACCAGCCGTTTCCTCTGCGCCTTCGACAATCCGTCCCACGATCCACGAAGGGCATCGATCGCTCTGAGTGTGTCGCCGAGATCGCTCCACTCCTGACCGGAGAGGTTGAGGCGATCACGCCACCGATGGGTACTTCCCACAACGCCGCGACTATCCCGATCGAGTCTCCACGCCGCGAGCACGGTCGCGAACTTTGCATCGGGTGGAAGCCCGGCAGTCCTCGGAGCGGGCCCCATCGAATTCACCTCTCCGAGCGATGGCGTATCGAGTCCCCATCGCTCAAGGAACTCGACCGCGCGGGTGCGCGAGGGATGCGAGAACATCCTGCGAAACTCTCCGCCAATCCGTTCGCGGCTCACCGGGGTCAAGTCGGCGGCAGCATCGCAGATGGCTTGCTCGGTTTCTGGATCAACGGTCAATGCGAATCGCGCCGCAAAGCGAACGGCGCGCAGCGTGCGCAACCGATCTTCATTCAGTCGCGCGGCGGGATCACCAATTGCGCGCAGGACACGGGCGTTCAAGTCCTGCCGCCCACCCACGAAATCGATGACTTCATTTGTTTTGGGATCTCGAAAAAGTCCGTTGATCGTGAAGTCTCGCCGCTTCGCGTCCTCCTCTGCAGTCGCAAATCGAATGTCACTCGGTCGGCGCCCATCGTGATAGGGACCGTCGGCTCGAAAGGTTGCCACTTCGAGCACCCGACCCTTCCAGCGCACCAACATCACGCCGAATGCTTCGCCAACCCCGCGGGCGCCGCGAAAAATCTTGGCTATCTCTGCGGGCTTGGCGCTCGTGGCCACATCGAAGTCGGTCGGTTGGATGCCGAGCAGTTCGTCGCGCACACATCCGCCCGCGAGATAGGCCGTGAATCCCTCCTCCACGATGCACAGCGCGATCTCGACCGCAGCCTGTCGCGGGCTGCACCCCGGCGCCCCCGGCGGCGGTTGATTCGAATGTTGATCAACCGGACTCATCTGCAAGTCCCTGCACGGGGAATGTTCCACCCGAGTTTGCGCGAAGACGCATCCGACAGTTCTGCATCAATTCCACGACGCGACGGCGAAGTTCGATGAGTCCGCTTTGTGGATCGGCGAACAGATCGGCCTGATCGGCGACGGCGATGGGGCAGCCAACGGTCGCCCAGATTCGACCTCTCCACGCCGGAAGCCGCGTTCCAAGCGGCCACACATCGAAGGCCCCATCGATTCCCATCGGAACGATTGGCGCCTGCGCCCGTCGTGCAAGCAATTCCACGCCGCGACGAAAGGTCTGCACGCTCCCATCGGGCGAGCGCGTGCCTTCCGGATAGATCATGACCGTCCGCCCAGCCGCGAGTTCCTCGAGCGCCGATCGAAAGGCGTCGCGGTTGCCGCCATCAGACCGAACCGGAATGCAATTCAAGCACCGCAGCAGACCGCCGAAAATTGGATTGTGAAACAACTCTTCCTTCGCCATCGGACGCGGGGCGCGATCCCCGGCAGCAAGCCCGTGGATAACTGGATCCAAATACGATTGATGATTGGCGATGAAAATTGCGGGACCGCGCCGAGGCACATGATGGGGATCCTCCACGCGGAAGCGATACTGCCAAGACATCATGCTCTGACAGACTTGGGAGCAGGCATCCCAGAATGCTGTTTTCACCAAACCCGCTCCCGGCGCGCGGCGTCGGTGAGCGAAGGAGTTTCTCACGCACCTCCCCCGCAACCACAGCGACTGCTCACGGCGCCGAGCCGCGCGCGGACGAGTCGCTCGAGTGCGATCACGACTTCGTCGAAGGAAATGTCGCTGGTGTCGATTGCGTGTGAACCCGTCGGCTGAAGCAGCGGACCTTCCAATCGCCCACGATCCGACGCATCGCGGGCAATGATCTCGGCGAGAACCCGGCGCTCATCGACCTGCTGCCCGCGCCCGCGCAGTTCGACGGTGCGACGATTCGCCCGAACTTCGGGGCGGGCGTCGAGCCAAACACGAACGGTTGCGTTGGGAAACACCACACTGCCCTGATCGCGCCCCTCGGTCACGAGACGGTCGTGTTGCAAGGCCACTTGCCGCTGTGCATCCACCATCCGCACCCGGACCGCATGGTGTGAAGCGATCAGGGAAACGATCGCAGTGACATCCGCATCGCGAATGCGCTCGTGGACATCCCGTAGATTGAGTCGGATCACAGGAGGGCGCGACGAAAAATCGATCAGCAGATTCGAGCGGTCAATGGCGATTCCCAGTGCTGGCTCATCGTGTGGATCGATCTGGTGTTCGAGTGCCAGTAAGGCCACGGCGCGGTACATCGCTCCGGTGTCGAGCATGTCGAATCCGAGTCGATCTGCCAACTGCGCCGCAGCTGAGGACTTGCCGGTTCCCGCGGGGCCATCGATTGTCACGATGATCGGAGAACTCACGCGACGGGATCCTCTCGACCCATGAGCGCGAGGAGTCGCTCGCGCGTCTTCTGCACGCCAGTCACCCAGTTCGTTGTCCCAGTCCAGTCGATCGAGAACTTATTGAGATAGCCAAACGAAATCAACCCTTCGATCAGGGCATCGAAATCCCAACCGATCGACGCACCCTGCTTGGTGAAGCCGGCCGAACTGATTTCGATCGCAGCCGAATAGGGGGCGAGTTTTCGCAGTGTTTCAAGTGGGTTACCCGTGTGGTGGGCATGTTCCAAACTCGGCATTGCACCGATGTGAAATCCGCCGATCCGCTTGACGAGGTCCATGATGAATTCAGCGGTGTCGAGCGGATTCAAATTCGGCCGAATGAGGAGATTCACATCGAGACTCTGCATCTCGTGAAGCGCGGCCTTCATCGTGGCCGCCACCGGCAGGAGGCGATCGACCGGGCACTGCACGCGGACCGCCAATTCACTGCATCCCAACAGCTTTGCGGCACGCCCGAGATTCTTGAGGTGTTGGGTGGCGCCCTCTGGATTGCCCGCAACATCCAGTGGCTCGCTCTGGTAGAGAATGAGGCAAGGACAGTGCGCACGATCGGATTCATCGCGCAATTTTTCAAGCGTCGTTGCTGACTTCCCCCGAATCAGTTCAACCGGAATGTTCAGGCCACGGAGCTCGAGTTCCTGTGCCACAAATTTGGGAATGTCCAAGAGCTCGAGCGGCGCACTCTTCCTGGGGAGCGGCAGAAGCAAGCAGGCGCCGGAGAGAGAAAGGAGTATCTGGTTGCTCATTGGGTCACACGCTGCATTCGATGCAGGGAGGATAACAGGTGACTATGATTCCCCGCCTCAAGGAAAACCAAATGGCACCATCCAATCCGAATTCGAAATCAAGTCCGGCCAGTTGCCGATACACCGACTCCCATGAGTGGTTTCGAATCGATGACGACTGCATCGTGGTTGGAATCACCCAGTTCGCCGCAGACGAATTGACCGATGTGACCTTCGTGCAGATGAGAGAAGCGGGCACCGAAGTACATGTTGGATCGAGCCTCGGAGAGGTCGAAAGCGTCAAGACCACCAGCGATGTGTACACCGTGGTCGCCGGATCAATCGTCGCCGTGAATCAAGCAGTTACCAAGGATCCATCGCTGGTCAATAGCGATCCGTTTGGGCTGGGTTGGCTCGTCAAGTTGCGGGTGGCTGACACGGCGACTCTCGGCGGACTGATGGACGCCGCCACCTATGACGCCAAGCACCCCGTCAGCTGACACGACCATTTCGGTTCGTGGGGTCGGAAAAACCTTTCCCGCGGTCGCTCGCGAGTCGCGCGGGCGCGCCGTCGAAGCACTCCGCGGTGCGAATCTGGAAATTCGTGAACCGGGCTTCTTCGCCGTGATGGGCAGGTCTGGAAGTGGCAAGAGCACCCTGCTCCATCTGCTCGCCGGCCTCGATCAACCCGATTGCGGCGAATTGTGGGTTGGGGGATCGGCGATTCACGCGATGACTGAAGCGCAGTTGGTGCTCTACCGCCGACGGTCCATCGGCATCATCTTCCAACAGTTCAATCTTCTGCCGACACTCGACGCGCTCGAAAACACAATCCTTCCAGGCGTCTTGGATCGGAGGCCGCGGAAGGAGCTCGAAGCACGCGGAGAGGAGTTGCTCGCAGAACTCGGACTCCAGGGTCGCATCCACCACCGACCCGACGCGCTTTCGGGTGGCGAACAACAACGGGTCGCAATTGCGCGCGCCCTGCTCTTCTCGCCGCCGGTCATCTTTGCTGACGAACCGACTGGGAATCTCGATTCGGTGAGCAGCGAAGTGCTTTGGCGCTTGCTTCGAGAGATCGCATCAAGGCACCAGGTGATCGTGCTTATGGTGACACATGAGGCGGTGGCCGCGGCGCAATGTCAGAGAACATTCATTCTGCACGACGGTCGCGTCGTAGGAGAGTTCGAGAGTTATGGAATCGATCCAGCCGAGTTGGCACATCGCACGACTGAGCTTGCTCGGCCGTCCTAGCCGCACGATTCTTATTGGAATCTCGGTCGCACTTGCCTCCACCCTCGTGGTGACGGTGAGTTGTGCATTGACGACCGCTGTCACCAACATCGATGCCCGTCTGCGCAATCTGATCGGTGAAGCAGATGCCCGGGTCGTGCATGAGCACGGCGCCGAATTCGATGCTGCCATCATCGACCAGGTGCGCGCCCTGCCGAGCGTGATCGCTGCTGGGGGCAGGCTGTATGGATCGCTTTCCGTGCGGCGCGCGGACGACCCGCCCGTGGCGGGTGGCGATCCACCGCGGACCACGCTGCAGTGCCGCGGAACGGATCTCGCGCACGACCAAGCCTTCGCGCAACTGGAGTATCGAATCGGCCGAGCACCGCTGACGGAGGATGAGGTCGGCATCGACCCCCTCGCGGCGCGCATCTTGGATGCGCAGCCGGGAACGAAACTCGAGGTCGTGCGATTTGGCGATCCAATTTTTCTGACGGTGAGCGGTGTCTATGAGCGCGCAGCGCTCGGAGCGCTGCAGCGACCCGCGGGGCATCTGTCGCGGCGGATCCTCGCCGAAGCTTCGGATCGCGAAAGTGATGTGGTCGCCGTTTCGATCGTGCTTGCTGCCGGGGTTGACACCGATGGCTGGGTCGCAGCACATGCAACTGCGATCTCACTGCCGCTGCGGCTCGAGAGCATCCAACTTGCGACGAGTGGGTTGGATCGCTCCACGCAGTTGACTCGCGTGGTGCTCGCGCTCGGCACGATGCTGGCATTTCTTTGCTGTGCACTGCTCGTGGCAACCGCGATGACCACCGCGCTCAGTGAACAACAGCGGGCATTCGCCGTCGCGCGGTGCGTCGGCGCCTCGCGTGGGCAACTCTTCTGCGGTCAACTCATCGCCGGATCCTCACTCTGCGCGATCGCGGGAGCAGTCGGGATACCGCTGGGGATCGCAACTGCTGCGATTGTTGTTTCGCGCTACCGCGAGCATCTGCCCGCCGGCCTCTCACTCTCATGGCTTGGTGTGGCACTCGCGATGGCAGGCTCGATACTCGCTGGAGTCATTGGATCACTCTGGCCAGCCTGGTCGGTTTCGCGGATCTCGATTCTGAAAGCGCTCGGCCCGCAAGCGAACGCCCCGGCGCGCTCGCGGGTGCACATCGCGGCGGCCTGCGGGCTCGCCGGCATCGCGGTTCAACTCACGCTGCTTGCACTTCTCGAAGGATCGGCACGATTCTGGTGCTATGTACTGGTTGGATTGCCGCTCCTGCATCTTGGATGGTTCCTGCTTTCGGTTCCAACACTTGGAATTGTCGCCACGCTGCTCGCGTCAGGACTCGAGCGCATGCTTGGGATTCCGCGGGGAGTCCTGCGTGGATCTCTCGCCGCGCGGCGCTGGCGATTTGGGCTGCTCGCGGGAGCGCTCATGCTGGGAGTTTCTGTGCTGGTGAGCACCTGGGCGGATGGCGGTGCGCTGCTCAACGACATCGGCGAGCGGGTTCGATTCGGCGACGCCTTCGCATTCAAGTCGGGCGGATTTTCTGCTGCGGAGACGAGCCGACTGCAGTCACTCCCCGGCGTCACATCGGTCGCCTCCGTCGGATACCTGCCGCTCAAGGTGATCGGAGATCAGGTGCTGGGGCTCCAAGGACTCTCCACCCCCAATGTCGTTTGCATCGGCTTTGACTCAACGCCATTTCTGGAGATGAACAGACTCGCCTGGATCGAAGGAGACCCGGCGTATGCAGCTACAAGGTTGCGCGAAGGCGATGCGATCTTGGTCGCTCCGGAGTTTCAGATCGCCCGCGGAATCGGACCGGGATCGCGCATCGAACTCGGGAATGACCGCGACCACCACACCTTCGAAGTCGTCGGCGTTGTGGGCGCCGCCGGCCTCGATGTCGCCACGCAATTCTTCGGGATCCGAAGTCAGTACATGGAGCATGCCGTGAGCTGCGTCTTCATGGATTTTGAAGGAGTCTCGCGATACTTCGGGACCCGCGAGGCATTCCTGGTGCAGATGGGGATTCCCGCAGCGGCATCCGATGACGAAGCACTCGCACTCGCGGCGATGGTCGAGAACGCAGCACCGGGGGCGGTCTTTGCGAGTGGTCGCGCAATTCGCAGCGAGATTCTTCGAATCGGATCGATCCTGTTGACGATTAGCACGACCGTGGCGCTTGGAGCGTTGGCGCTCGCCTCGCTTGCCGCGGCGAGTGTGATCGCGGCCGGGGTTGCGACGCGATCATTCGAACTCGGAGTGCTCGAAGCCGTCGGTGCGAGTCGCGGGCTGGTCTGTCGCTTGCTCATCGCAGAAGCAGTGGTGATCGGAGCCACCGCGGCAGTCATCGGCACTGTGTTTGGAACGCAATTGGCCTGGGTGAGCACGCGGATTTACCGCGATGTCGCGGGGCTCGACCTGGCGCTCAACATTCCCATCATGGTGGTGGTGATGGGCGGCGGTGCCGTGTGCCTCGCGGCGATACTCGCGACCCTCCCCGCCGTTGCAAACCTGACCCGCCAATCGCCGCGCGCGCTTCTGGGAGGCTCGAAGGGTTAGCCTCTGGCGAGTCGCGCGCGCAATGTCAATTCCATTCCAACTTCAGAGCGATTACAAACCTGCCGGCGACCAGCCGCGAGCGATCGCCCAACTCTGCGATGGCATTCGGGAAGGTCGACGATTTCAAACCCTGATGGGCGCCACAGGAACTGGGAAGACCTTCACCATGGCCAATGTCATCCAGCAGATGCAGCGGCCGGCGCTGATCATGAGTCACAACAAGACGCTCGCGGCGCAGTTGTATGAGGAGATGAAGGCTCTCTTTCCCAAGAACGCTGTTGCCTACTTCGTCTCGTACTACGACTACTACCAACCCGAGGCCTACATCCCTCAGCGCGACATATTCATTGAGAAGGATGCCTCGCGCAATGCGGACCTCGACCGGTTGAGGCTGTTCGCCACCAGCAACTTGATGCAGCGATCCGACACCATCGTGGTAGCCAGCGTTTCGTGCATCTATGGACTTGGATCTCCCGATGCGTATGCCAACAAGACGACCTGTGTGACGCAGGGTGCTCCTATTGACCGCCGCGGATTTCTCCTCGCGCTGCACGCGATGCAATACAAACGCAACGACATTGCGCCCGAGCGGGGTTGCTATCGCGTGCGCGGTGAGTGCATCGAGGTCTGGCCGGCCTACGAGCACAATGCGATCCGCTTCGAGATCTTCGGTGATGTCGTTGATCGGATTGAACGATTCGACTCTCTGACCGGCGAGGTGCTGGCGACCGAAGCGCGGGTATTGGTCTTTCCTGCAGTGCATTACATGATGGCACCTGACCAGGTGGCTCGGGCGGTCACCTCGATTCGAGCTGAAATGAACGAGCAGGTTCTGGCCTTGCAATCCGCTGGGAAGTTGCTCGAAGCCCAGCGGCTCCTCGGGCGCACGCGCTGGGATCTCGAGCTGCTGACCGAGACTGGGATCTGCCCTGGGATCGAGAATTACGCGCGCCATATGGAAGGTCGCGCCTCGGGATCACGGAGCTTTTGCCTGCTGGACTATTTTCGACGCGTCCCCGAACGCGAGCCCGACGACTGGTTGATCTTTGTCGACGAAAGTCATGTCTCAATACCGCAGATCCGCGGGATGTACTTCGGCGATCACCGCCGCAAGGAAACGCTCATCGAGCATGGCTTCAGACTCCCTAGCGCGCTCGACAATCGCCCGCTCATGTTCGCAGAGTGGGAGGAACTCATCCCGACCTGCATTTTCGTGAGCGCCACCCCCGCGCCCTTCGAACTCGAAAAGTCGTTGGGGGTCGCTGTCGAACAGATCATTCGGCCGACCGGGCTGGTTGATCCACCCGTCGAGGTACGCCCCGCTCGAAACCAGATACCCGACCTGCTCGCCGAGATTCGACCCGTCGCGGCGCGCAACGGACGAACCTTGGTCACCGCGCTGACCAAGCGACTCTGTGAGGAACTCACCAACTATTTGGATTCGAAGGGCATTCGCGTGCGGTATCTGCACAGTGACATCGAGACACTCGAGCGACTCGAAATCTTGAGCGACTTGCGTGATGGACTCTTCGATGTGCTCGTGGGAGTCAACCTCTTGCGCGAAGGCCTCGACCTTCCCGAGGTCGCGCTGGTGGCGATCCTGGATGCCGACCGACAGGGATTCCTTCGCAGCGAGTCGAGCCTCATTCAGACGATGGGTCGGGCAGCCCGCAACGCGGAAGCGCGCTGCATTCTCTATGCCGATGGCGTCACCCCCCAGATGCAGAGCGCCATGGATGAGGTCAATCGGCGGCGCAGGAAACAACTGGCCCACAATGCCCTCCATGGAATCACTCCGCGCACGATCGTCAAGGAGAATCGCCGCGCGCTCGAGGGTGAGGTGATAGCGCAGCGCGCGAGCCAGTCGCTTCGACCTGCGCCACGGGCGATTGAGCGCGACCAACTCGCCGAAGAGATTGAGAGCGAGATGCTCGAGGCTGCCAAGGCACTTGAGTTCGAGCGAGCCGCCGCCCTGCGCGATGAACTCACCCGTGTTCGGGCGATGGTTGAAGAGACCGTAACACGCGAAGATGATCGTGCGGCGCGGACGAATGTGCGCACCAAGGCTCCTGGAGCACCTGGATCCAAAGCGAAACGGCGACCGAAGCGCTAGTCGAGAGTGTTGGTATTGGACGCTCGCCGCGGCGCAGCGCGGTGCGGCGCCGACTCAAGCGCGCTTGGAACCCGAGGTACTGCGAAGTCTCATTCGCGAAGCCCGACCTCGGAGTGTTTCATCGATGTCGCGCACCACAGCTCGCTCTCCGGTCGACACCCCGGCGTTGCTCGGTTGCAGGCGCGCCGGCACCACGGCCGACTTGGAGGAGACTGCCCGCGGCGCAGGCAGAGTTGAGATGGAGGTCGGTGGGTTTCGCACGTGAATCTCTCGTCAGATGCCATTCGGTCAAAGTCTCGACTGCGATGCACAATTCGTTGAACTACCATAGCCCGTCCCCAGCGAATTGCCACTTTTTCTTGATTCTCGACAACTTTGGAAGCGAAAGCACAAGAATCCCCAATGAGACCTCTGCCGACTTCGAAGAACCCCGCGAACCACCATATTCGCGTCAAAGGAGCCAGAGAACACAATCTCAAGGGGATCGATGTTGAGATTCCGCGCGACCAACTGGTCGTGATCACCGGGGTCTCGGGCAGCGGCAAGAGCTCGCTGGCGTTTGACACGATTTTCGCGGAGGGACAGCGCAAATACATGGAGAGCCTCTCTTCATACGCGCGCCAGTTTCTTGACCAAATGAAGAAGCCCAGCGTCGAATCGGTCGATGGCCTTCCGCCAACGATTGCCATCGAGCAACGGTCGGGCGGCCACTCCCCGCGATCAACCGTGGCAACCACCACGGAGATTTATGACTACCTGCGGCTCCTCTTGGCGCGCTGCGGCGATGCCCGCTGCTGGCACCTGAGCGAGAAGGGAGAGCCCTGCCGAAAGCCGATTGCGGCGACGAGCGCCACCCAGATCGTCGAGAGCATTCTGGTAGCGCACACCGGCTCGACGGTGATGATCTGCGCACCGATCATTCGCGGAAAGAAAGGACACCACAAGGAGATCGCCCAGGAACTTCAACGGGCTGGATTCGTTCGCGCCCGAGTGAACGGGGTGGTGATCGATCTGCGCGATGCACTCAAGGCCGGCGGCGAGAATCCCCTGAAACTCGGTCGCTATGAGGCGCATGACATCTCGGCCGTGGTCGATCGCATGGTCCCGGATGAGGCACAAAGACAACGACTCGCAGAGAGTGTTGAAACGGCGCTTCGGACTGGGTCGGGTGCGGTCGATCTGCTGGTCGAAGCGGGAGGCGGGACATGGGAGGAGATTCGTTACAGCGAGCGCTTTGCCTGCCCAGATCACCCAGCGTGCTCCCTCGAAGCGATGGAGCCGCGACTCTTTTCTTTCAACTCACCACACGGGGCCTGCTCAACTTGCGCTGGTCTTGGGTGCGTCGACGAATTCGATGAAGCACTGGTGATTCCAGACACAACCCGCCGACTTTCAGAGGGCGCGATCGATCCCTGGCGAAAGAATGGTCGCCGACTGAACGCCTGGTATGCGCGGGCGCTGAAACGATTCTGCGCCGACAGCGCAACGGAAATCTCAACCCCGTGGAAAGAACTCACGCCATCGACCCGACAGATGCTTCTGCACGGGATTGCGCCGAGCGAGCAGGCGACTCTCGGATTTTCATTCGAGGGTGTCTTGCCCAACCTGAGGCGGCGTTACCGCGAGACAGAGAGTTCATTCGTTCGAGAACGGCTACGGGACTACACCAGCAACAAGATCTGCCCTTCTTGCCACGGCGCGCGACTGCGCCCCGAAGCGTGTGCGGTTGTCCTGCAGGGCGCGAACGCGACTCGCAACATTGCCGAGATCACGGCCCTTTCAATCGAGAGATCACGGGCCTTCCTCGAGACGCTCAAACTCTCGACATCGCAGCAGGCTGTGGCGGAACCGGTTCTCAAGGAGATCAACGCGCGACTCGGGTTTCTTGCCTCGGTCGGACTTGGGTACCTGACGCTCGACCGGGGATCCGCAACCCTTTCTGGGGGTGAAGCGCAGCGCATTCGACTCGCCACCCAAGTGGGATCGGGATTGGTCGGTGTCTGCTATGTGCTCGACGAACCCACGATCGGTCTGCATCAACGAGACAACGATCAATTGGTCGCGACGCTTCGTCAACTGACGGCGATTGGCAACACCGTGCTGGTCGTTGAACACGATGAGGACACAATTCGAGCGGCCGATCACCTGATCGATGTCGGACCAGGACCGGGTCGCCACGGCGGCATGATCGTCGCGCAGGGTTCCTTCGATGACATCTGCGCGGCGCGCGCGAGCATCACTGGGCAGTACCTCTGCGGCGCACGGCGCATCGCGCTGCCCGTCAAGCGAACCACACTGAGTACCAAGCGCGCAATCACCATTCGTGGCGCGTGTGCGAACAATCTCAAGAAGATCGATGTCGTATTTCCGCTCGGTGGCTTGATCTGCGTGACCGGCGTCTCTGGAAGTGGCAAGAGCACGCTGGTGGGAGACATTCTCCTGCGCGCTGCACGCCGGGAAGTTGATGGGGCTCGCGAAACTGTGGGCGCCCATGACAAGGTGCTCGGGCTGAAGGAGGTTGATCGGGTTGTCGAGGTCGATCAGTCTCCGATCGGTCGAACGCCGCGGTCAAATCCAGCGACTTATACCGGGATTTTTGACCATGTTCGCCAGACCTTCGCGCGGGTCCCCGAGGCCAAGATCCGGGGTTATCCCATCGGTCGATTTTCATTCAATGTGAAGGGCGGCCGATGCGAAGTCTGCCAGGGGCAAGGCGTTCGCCGGATCGAAATGCATTTCCTGCCAGACATCTTTGTGCAGTGCGAAACCTGTCTCGGCACGCGCTTCAATCGCGAGACGCTTGAGATTCGTTTCAAGGGGAAGACCATTGCCGCTGTGCTCGACCTGACCGTCGACGATGCCTGCGCGTTCTTCGAAGCCAATACCAAGATGTCCCGGATGCTCGCCTGTCTGCGCGATGTTGGGCTCGGCTATCTGCAACTCGGGCAGGCATCCACCACGCTGTCGGGTGGAGAAGCCCAGCGCATCAAGTTGGCGACAGAACTCGGCAGCCCATCGACGGGTCACGCCTTGTATGTCCTCGACGAGCCAACGACGGGACTGCACTTCGCGGATGTCGATCGGCTGCTTCAGGTGCTCCATCGCCTGCGCGATGCTGGTCACACTCTGGTCGTGATCGAACACAATCTCGATGTCATCAAGTGTGCAGATTGGATCATCGACCTCGGCCCAGAGGGCGGCGACGGGGGCGGTTCGGTCATCACGGTCGGCACGCCCGAGGATGTTGCGTTGCATCCCACCAGCAGCACGGGGCACTATCTGCGCAGGCTCCTCGCAAAGGCACCGAAGAGAAGACTAGGATCGCTGGCATGACGCATCCAGATGGCCAACTCGTGCTGCGTGTGATCACCATGCCGCGCGATACGAACCATTCCGGAACAGTCTTTGGCGGCGTCATCATGAGTTACATCGATCAGGCGGCCTATGTGCACGCCCGTTCGCTCGGACTGCACCGATGGGTGACTGTCATGGTTGAGCGAATCGAGTTCGTGGCACCGGTGTATGTGGGCGAACTGGTGACGCTGCGCGCAACGACACTCGCAACGGGTCGAACATCCGTGACCATCCAGATTCAGGTCGAAGCCGAGCGCTATTCGACTGGTCAGCTTGTGCGCGTCACCAATTCCGTGGTCAAGATGGTCGCGGTTGATGCCAATCGCAAACCGATCCCATTCACCGACCCACAGACGCTCACTGGTGATGGCGAGGACGCTCGGTTGTGAGTGAAGCGAGTCGGGCGTTCCGCGCAGCTGTGCTGGTTTCAGGGGGTGGATCGACGGCGCTGAACTTGATCGCCTGCGCGGAGCGCGCCGAGATTCCGATTCACATCGCAGTCGTCGTCGCCCATCGAAACGACATTCCTGCTGTGAAGCGCTGCGGGGGCGTAGGGCGCGAGATGATTGTGATTCCTGAAGCCCCCTCGCCGCAGGCGAGTGATCAACTCGATGCGGCGCTGCAGGCCCGTGGTGTCGAGTTGGTTCTTCTTGCGGGCTACCTGCGCGCCTTTCGGGTCGACCGTTGGATTGGTCGAACACTCAACATCCATCCGGCGCTGCTGCCCGCGTTTGGCGGCCATGGGATGTACGGCGAGCGCGTGCACAATGCGGTGCTGGCGGCGAAGGCACGCGAGTCTGGTTGCACGGTGCACCTCGTCGATGATCAATACGACCACGGCGAGATTCTCGTGCAGCGGCGCGTGGTGGTCTGCGACACCGACGACTCCACCACGCTCGCGCGGCGCGTCTTTGAGCAAGAGTGCCTCGCATATCCAGAAGCGATTCGAATCTGGGCAAGTCGGCAGCCCTAGGATTCCCGCACGCGCGGTGGTCTCATTCCCCTGGTGTGTGCGACCTTGGGATTCGCCGTTGGTGCGACCACTCGCCCCACGCGAGGACAATTGGAGGTTGCTACCGCATCGAGGAGCATCCGCTGCTGAATCTCATCATCGCCTCGGCAGTCGAGCCCGAGAGTTTTCAGCGCACCATGGTCGCACTGACGAAACTCTCGCACGCGCTCACCCCGTCATCTCTTCGGCGCCCTCCAAGATGGGATGATTCTGGTCGTTGTGGCGACACCGCAGGACGCCGCGAAGTTTCTTGGCGATCCGGAGCAGCGGCGGTTCGGCGCTCGGGATACTGGCGGAGGACTCAGACACGAGCACACCCACGCGCTTCACTTTGGACAGATGGTCCGACTGCATCAACTTCATCCGATATGGGCTCAGGAGGGTCTCGCAACGCTCTTTCAAGACTGGCGTATCGGTGACAAGGGCAGATTGGTGATGCTTCCCAATCTGAGATCGAATGATCTCGCCGACCGCCTTCGCCGCGGGCAGGCAATGCCTTGGACTGACTTCCGTGCCCTCGAGAGCGAATCCTTCACGGCGCCGCCGCGGTGGAACGATGCCTAGGCTCGATCCATTCTCACCTTTGTGGCGCTCTCGGGAAAGCTTTCTGAGTGGTACCGCCTTCATGTCGCTGGGTTTGATGCGGATCGAAAGGGTTGCCGCGCCCTTGAGCAGGCTTTCGCGGCGCCGATTGGGCGAGTTGAACTGCAGTGGAAGGCGTGGGCGCTCGCGCAAGGGCGACAGGACTCGACCATCGATTCCGGGGATGGGGTTCTCGGGGCGGCACTCTCCCATGTCACCGACGGGGTACGAGTTGAGTCGGTCCAGCCCGGATCGCCAGCAGAGCGAACCGGGATTCGCGCCGGCGATGTCCTGGCGGAGAGTGATTCACTCGAAGTTCGATCGATCGGCGATTATTTGCTGGCAGTCTCGGACCGCCGCGTTGATGAAAATCTCAAGATTCGCTTTCGCCGTGGCAGTTCGTATTCCATAGTTGAGGCGACCCTGGCACCAGGGAGTGCAGTTTCCCCTTGAACACGAACGAGAACAACATCAGCAGTCGGAATCGACCGAGTCGCCCCGCGGCAACTTCGACCGACAAAATGCTGATGGCGATCGCGCCCGCGTGTCGATCAG
>SIAB01000007.1 GCA_009692015.1 Phycisphaerales bacterium | reverse complement strand
ACTGAGCCCGCTTTCGCAGTCGCAGCACTCCGCGCGGCTTGGAGGTCGCTACCAAGGCAAGTCACTCCAGCAACGCGTCCGCCATTTGTGACGATGCGGGATGGACCTTGCCGCTTCGTTCCGCCGTGGAAGATCCAGCAGTCGCCCGTCGCCGCGTCAGAAGTTTCGATCGGACTCAGTCCATTCACGATGCATCCCTTCTTGATCGCACCGGGATATCCCTGGCTACAAACCACAACGCAGCAAGCGGTGCGTTTGTCGAAACTGAATTCTGCCTCATCGAGCCGACCAGTCGCCGTGAGCCAGAGAGTTTTCAGGAGATCGCCCTGAAACCGCGCCATCAAGACTTGTGTTTCCGGATCGCCAAACCGGCAGTTGAACTCGAGCACCTTGGGTCCAGCGGGCGTGATCATCAGTCCCGCAAACAACACCCCGCGAAATTCAATCCCTTGGCGGCGAAGTCCATCAACCGCCGGGACGAACACATCGCGCGAAATTGCCTGAAGATCAGCGTCGCTGAGTAAGGGAGTCGGGCAGAACGCACCCATTCCGCCTGTGTTTGGCCCGGTGTCTCCTTCGCCAACTTGCTTGTGATCTTGGCAGGTATCGAGCAGGGTGATCGTGCGACCATCGACCAGCGCGAGCACAGAAACCTCCTGTCCTTCGACTCGCTCCTCGATGACCACGACATCACCAGCTGCACCGAACTCGCGCGTTTCCATACACCGCCGCACCGCGGCGATCGCTTGGGCCGTGTTGCTGCAGACCGTGACGCCCTTTCCAGCGCAGAGTCCACTTGCCTTGACCACACAGGGTTCGTCGCGCTCGGTGACATAGGCGAGTGCTGCGCTGAGTGTCGTGCACACCCGACCCTCTGGAGTCGCGATCGAAGTCTGTCGCATGATCGACTTGGCGTAGGCCTTATCCCACTCAAGTCGGGCCGCCGCCTTGGAGGGACCAAAGACTGGTCGCTTCTCGGTTGCCAGCGCATCTGCCATTCCTTCGGCCAGCGGTCCCTCTGGGCCGATGATGATGAACCCAATGTTTTCTCGTTCGAGCCAGCGTTCGAGGTAATAGCGCCGCTTGAGCGAGAACTCCTCGGGACAGGCCGAGGCGAGTTCGAGAAGTCCCGCGTTGGCACCCGGTTCAACCCAGAGTTTTCCAAGGTGGGGTGATTGGCAAAGTCTCCACGCGAGCGCGTGCTCGCGGCCTCCAGAGCCGACGAGAAGCACATTGACTTTGCTTGGGATTGGAAGGGCTGACATGGTGAAATTCTCGGGGGAGTCGGTTGGAAATGGGTGAGGCGTGTGGGGTCGGCGAGTGTATCGGTGCGCCGAGAATTGGCGGTCTGCTAGCCTTGTGGATTCCTATGCGCACGCCTCTTTTTCGCGTTCACTTGATCTTGTGCCTGGTCTTGATGCCAGTTCTCCCGACGACCCAGTTGCACGCTGAGGACGCCGCGGTGGTCGCCGCGCTGAATTCCCCGCTCAAGGATGTGAGCGAGAAAAACCGCAGCGCCAAACAGGTCTTTGATGCCTACATCAAGTTGAGTACCCCTCCGATGGCAGTTGGTGACGACTTCAATCAGGCAACGGTGTGGCCAACGATGGCGCGCTGGAATGAGGTTTCGAAATGGGCAGAGGCCAATTCGCACATGGGCGAGGCGCTGATTGGCGCGCAGTTCGCGACTGCATTCGGATTGCCGTACGGCGTCAAAGACTCAAACCCAGCATGGGTGAAGGCGGGGCTGACGATCTCCATTGGCGATGGAGCAACGGTCGGACTCGTGCGATACGACTATTTTCCGGCCGTGCGCACGATCGGCGCCTATGCGGCTGCCGAGATGTACCGGCTCGGAGAGGCGGGGCAATTCGATGCTGCATTTTCCGTTGGGATCGGCTACGCCCGATTTCTGCGCCAGATCTGCGAACAGGGAATGCTGAGGGAGAAGCTCTTTGGATTGCAGAACCTCGCGGAGTCGCTATCGATCCACCGCGATTTCATGTGGCAGTATCTCGATCGACTGCCGGTCGAGGCGATGCAGAAAGTTGCGCTGAAGGAGTACACATTCCTCAAGCCCTCTGACAACGAGAAACTGAGACGATTGCAGATGCCCGAGGGGGACCAGATCATCGCCGCTGCGGTCCTCAAGAGGGCGCTGACCGTTTCTGCTGCAACCGGCAGTGTTGATCCGGCACAATTCGCCGAAGTGATTGGATCCCAAGGCGTGGGCGGCGGAGCGCTCCAGAACTTTTCGTCGCAAGAAATGTGGCGACGCGTTGCGGGCGTGCATGGGTCGCTCGAGGCAAGTAACGAGAAGTTGGCGCAGGTCTATGACGACTGGTGGCGACGATGGAAAATCCGTCCCTTCACGACCATTCACCAGATGGCGACCGAGTATTCCCGCACGAATCCCATCAAGTACGGGGGTGTGATGGCCATGCTGGGTGATCTCGACGTGGCCTTCGTCTGGCGAAATGTGGTCATCGCCGAAGTGAATGGAACGGTGATGGCAGCGGGCCTCTGCGGTTATTACCGCGAGTTCAAGAACACCTGGCCAAGGGATCGCGAACGGGCCTACGCGGTCTTCTTCCAGAAGCGATTCGACTTCGATCCCTTTGACAAGAAGGCGGGAAGATTTCAGTACCGCGCCTTGTCAGCGCGACAGGCCATCGACACGCCACTCGGTCGGGTCTGGGCGACTGGCTGCATGGTCTGGGCACTGGGCGCCAATCACGAAGATGATGGCGCCGCTGCACATTCCGAAGATGGGTCGGTCGGCGACCTGGTGGTATGGCCACCCGTCCGCGCACTCGCCCGAACTGAAGGTCTGCTGAAATGACACAAGGCAGCGCAGTTGAGCGCGTCCTGATCATCGGATCGGGACCGGCTGGTTGGACCGCTGCGATCTACGCGGCGCGCGCCAATCTTTCGCCGCTCTGCGTCATCGGAGTCCCGCGGTCCGATCCCGCGCCGGTCTTGCCGGGTGGTCAATTGATGCTCACCACGGAAGTCGAGAATTATCCGGGGTTTCCACAGGGTGTGACCGGTCCCGAGTTGATGGACCATTTTCAGAGGCAAGCCCAGCGATTTGGCACACGCATCTGTGAAGACGATGTGGTCTCGTGTGACTTTCAATCGCGTCCGCTCGCGGTGAAACTGGCCAGTGGCAAGACCCTTCACGCCCACAGCGTGATCATTGCCACGGGCGCGACTGCGAATTGGGTCGGTGTACCCAATGAACTTCGGCTCGCTCAATCAGGTGGTGGGGTGAGCGCGTGTGCGGTCTGTGATGGCGCGCTACCGGTCTACCGCGGCAAGGAACTCGCAGTTGTCGGCGGCGGTGACACGGCCATGGAAGAGGCGACCTATCTCACCAAGTTCGCCTCCAAGGTGCATGTCATTCACCGCCGCGATTCCTTTCGCGCCTCGCGCGTGATGCAGGATCGACTCTTCTCGGCACCCAACGCAGTGGCTGTCTGGAACAAACGGCTGGTGAATGTGGTCGGCGCCGAGCGCATCGAGGCAGTCGAACTGGAGGACACCGTCTCTGGCGCGCGATCCACGCTCGCCGTAGCCGGCCTTTTTGTCGCGATTGGGCATTCGCCAGCCACGGGCTTCTTGCAGGGATCGGGGATCACCCTCGATAACCATGGATATGTCGCGCTCGCGACGCGATCGAGTGCCACAAACATCGACGGAGTCTTCGCTGCTGGCGATGTCGCAGATTCGCAGTATCGCCAAGCGGTCACCGCAGCTGGTATGGGATGCCAAGCCGCGCTCGAATGTGAGCGCTGGCTCGGCGCGCGCGGGATTCACTGAGCCGAACGCTAAGCGGTGGTTTCACGCGCAGGTGATGGCGCGACCGTGCTGCGAACATGCAATTCGCGCAGTTGCTCTGCGCTGATTGGACCTGGCGCGTCGATCATCAGGTCGCCACCGGACTGAGTCTTTGGGAAGGCGATGACATCGCGAATGTTGTCGGTTGAAACGATGTGCATTACCAGTCGGTCGAGGCCGAACGCGATTCCACCGTGGGGTGGTGCCCCGTGGCGCAGCGCGGAGAGCAGGAATCCAAACTTCGACTGCGCCTCTTCGCGTGAGAGTCCAATGAGCTCAAAGACCTTCTGCTGGACATCCATGCGGTGCATACGAATCGATCCACCGGCGATCTCGCTGCCATTGAGAACCAGGTCATATCCCGCAGAAAGACAAGCCCCGGGATTGGTCTGCAAGATCTCGAACTGGTCCGGATTGGGACTCGTGAATGGATGATGCAGCGCGACCCAACGCTTGTTTTCCTCGTCAAGATCGAACATCGGGAAATCGACCACCCAGACGAAATTCCATTTGCCCTGCGGAATGAAACCGAGGTCGCGCGCGACCCGCAAACGAAGTTCTCCCATGGTCTTGGTGGCGACTTCCCACGAATCCGCTGCAAACAGAACCGTGTCCCCAGGCTCGAGAGCCAGACGGGTCTTCAGGTCTTCGGCGATGGGTCCGATGAACTTCGCGATGCCAGACTCGAATCCCGCGGCGGTGTACTTGACGACTGGCACACCGCCGGCGCGGAAAGTCTTGACCCACTCGCTGTAACCGTCGGTCATCTTGCGGGTGAGCTTGTCCGCCCCGCCTGGGACCCGAATGCACTTCACAACACCGGCGCGCCCCGTGGGACTGCGCATTGCCAGCGCATTCGCGAAGACTTGGAAGTCACTCTTGGCAGCGATGTCTGAAACATCGTGCACAAAGAGTTCAAAGCGGGTGTCGGGGCGATCGATGCCGTACTTCTCCATCGACTGTGCCCAGGTGATCCGCTCAATCGCGCCCACCTCGTGCGCGAACAACTCCTGCCAGAGTCCAGCGACGAAGCCGCCCATCATCTCCATGATGTCCTCGCGCTCGACGAAACTCATCTCGAGATCAATCTGCGTGAACTCGGCCTGTCGGTCGGCCCGCGGATCCTCGTCCCGCAAGCACCGGCAGATCTGCAAGTATCGGTCGCAGCCGGCCACCATCAGAATCTGCTTGAACAACTGAGGACTTTGGGGAAGGGCATACCACTGTCCCGCGTGCAAGCGGCTTGGAACAACGAAATCGCGCGCGCCTTCTGGCGTGCTCTTGATCAGCAGGGGGGTCTCGATTTCAAGAAAACCATGATTTGTAAAGTAGTCACGGGTGAACTTGGTGATCCGCGAGCGGGTCTTCAAGATGCTCTGCATGCGCGGCCGGCGTAGATCGATGTAGCGATACTTGAGACGGGTTTCCTCGCTGATCTTGTCGGCCTCATACTCATCGGGGAGAATGGGTGGCGTTTCGGCCTTGTTGAAAATCTCGATCGACTCTGCAACGACTTCGACCTCGCCGCTGGCGAGCTTGGGATTGGCACCGCCGGTGCGAAGTCGCACCGTGCCCCGCACCCCGACGACATCCTCGCGGCGCAGCATGCGCGCTTGCTCGACAAGGGCGGCGGGGCAGGATTCGATGCCGAAGACCACTTGGGCGAGCCCCTCGCGGTCGCGCAAGTCGACGAAGAACAAGCCCTTTCCTTGCTCGCGGTAGGTATTGATCCAGCCGCAAAGTGTGACGGTCTGCCCAGCGTGGGCTGGGCGGAGTTGTCCGCAATAATGTGTTCGCTTCAGCATGTCGCTTCTCTTGTCGCTCGAGGGTTTCGGATGGTAGCGATCGCCTCGCGGAGCGTCGTGAACCGATGCGGTTAGCCTTAGCGAATGTCGCGCAGAGCGCCGCTCATTCTCTTCACCGCCTTCGAACCATCGGGCGATGCGCACGCTGCCCCAGTGATCGCAGCACTGCGCGGCGCGCACCCAACCTGGCGGCTGGTCGCGTGGGGCGGACGGCGCATGGAAGCAGCTGGCGCCGAGATGATGGGGCGCACCGCCGACGATGGAACGATGGGTGTTCCAGCCCTCGACAAGATCTTGTCGATTCGGCGAATCGCCGGGGAGATTGATCGATTCGGGAGAGAGAATCCCGTTGCGGTGCATGTGCCAGTTGACTCTCCGGCCGCGAATTTTCCGATGTGCAAGCGGATGAAGGGCCGTGGAGCTCGGGTCGTGCATCTCGTGGCGCCGCAGATCTGGGCTTGGGGACCCTGGCGTATTCGAAAACTGCGCCGGCTGACCGATCATGTCATCTGTCTGTTGCCCTTCGAGGAGGCATGGTTTCGCGCGCGGGGTGTCCCCGCCACATTTGTTGGTCATCCAGTGATGGGTGATGCGCACGACAGTGCTGAGTCGGGTGACCTCTGGCAGGAACCCGAAGCGGGCGCGCCACGGGTTCTGATTCTGCCGGGCTCTCGAACGATTGAAGTGAATCGAAACAGCAAGCTCTTGCTTGAAGTACTCGCCTCGATTTCAGGGCGGTACCCCAACACAGCGGCAGTGATCTGCGCAGCGAGTCCGAGCATCGCGCGACGATTTGTCGAAGTCGTCGGATCGATCCCCCGCAATGCGACTCTGATGACTGGTGTGATCGATCGCGCCGTGGCCTGGTGTGATTTCGCAGTGGGGGTTTCTGGCACGGTGAGTCTGGACTTGACGCGCGCCGCGAAGCCGATGATTGGGATCTACCAGACGAGCGCGCTGGCTCGGATTGGGGCCAATTTCATGTTGCGGACTCCACAGCGGTTGCTCCCAAACATTTTGGCAAAGCGTTGCCTCGTGCCCGAGTTTGTGCCTTGGTCCGGATCGTCAGCGCCGATCATCGCCGCGGCTCTGCGCATGGCGAGTGAACCGCACTGGCGCGCCGAGATCACAACTGGACTGCGCGAAATCGCCCGCTGTTTCGAAGGCCACGATCCTGGGCGCGAGTCAGCAGAAGTGATCGCGCGCGTGGCGCAAGCGCATCCCCGTAGTTGAACGGTTCAGAATCGAATTCGCTACGATCCGTTGCCGCTTCGGCCCGAGAACACCCATGAAAAACACACTGCCGACCATCACATTCATCTTGATCGCATCTCTTGGTCTCTTCGCGAGCTTCGCCGCAACGGCGGCGCAGCAGAGCGAGTCGAGCAAGGGCACACTGCACTTGGTTTCGAGTCTGCCGCGGACAGGTAGCGCCAACGCCCAGACATCGACCATGGTGAACGGAATCAAACTGGCCATCGAAGAGGTGAATGGGCAGATCGATGGATGGACGATCACCTATCAGGATCTCGACGATGCCAGCCCGCAGCGCGGCAACTGGGATCCCACGGTCGAGGCGCAGAACGCAAACGCAGCGGCGAAGGACCGTTCGTGCGTCGGATACATCGGCACCTTCAATTCGGGCGCCGCGAAAGTCGCGATGCCGATCCTGAATCGCGCAGGACTTGTGATGGTGAGCCCGGCGAATACTTATCCGGGATTGACCAAGCCAGGCACGGGCGAGGCCAACGAGCCAATGGTTTACCGGCCGACCGGAAAGATCAACTATTTTCGCGTCGTTCCGGCTGACGACTTGCAGGGGACGCAGGCGGCAAACTGGGCGAAGTCGCTCGGTGCGAAAAAGGTCTTTATCTTGAATGACCGCGAGCTCTATGGCAAGGGCATTGCGGATGTCTTTCAGAAGCGCGCCAAGGAAATTGGAATGGAAGTCGTTGGGTTCGAAGGAACCGATGCCAAGGCGTCGAACTACCGGCCGCTCGTCACCAAGATCAAAGCGGTCGGTCCTGACCTTGTCTACTTCGGAGGCACGACGCAGAGCAATGCCGGGCAGATCGCCAAAGACTTGCGCGCCGGTGGCTACGAGGGGCTGTACATGGTTCCCGATGGTTGCTTCGAACAAGCGTTCATCGAAGCGGCAGGGGATTCCAATCTCAACGACAAGACCTACATCACATTCGGCGGACTGCCGGCCGAAAAACTGACCGGTCGCGGCGCGACGTTTCGTGAGGCCTATCACAAGCGCTACGGATCCGATCCCGAGGCATATGCAGCGTATGGATATGAGGCGGCGCGTGTCCTCTTGGATGCGATCGCGCGGGCGAAGACCAAGGATCGTGCTGGCGTGCTCGCCGCCGTTGCCGAGACAGTCGACTTCGATGGCGTGCTTGGAAAGTGGTCATTCGATGCCAACGGTGACACCTCGAGCAAGGTCATGAGTGGGCAGACTGTCAAGAATGGCAAGTTCGAGTTCGTGAAGGTTCTCGGAGACTGAGGGCGACAGACGCGAGAATCTGATGCAGCCCCACGAGGTCTTTCTCCAACAACTCATCACGGGGCTCTCCAACGGCATGATCATCGCGCTGATCGCCTTGGGCTACACGATGGTCTATGGCATCATCGAATTGATCAATTTCGCGCACGGTGATGTCTTTATGTTGGGAGCATTTCTGGCGCTGACTCTCTTGGGTGTGCTGGGAATGGAAGCATGGTCGCCGACCTGGCGCATTGGAGGCGTGGCGATCATGCTGGTTGGAAGTGCGCTCTTCTGTGGTGGCTTGAACTGGACCCTCGACCGTGTGGCCTATCGATCATTACGTCGCGCTTCGAAACTCTCGCTGCTCGTTTCTGCGATCGGCTGCTCATTCATCTGCACAAACTTGGGGCTCTTCTGGGGCGGAGTCCCGATGGAAGTCTTTGCCGGTGGTGTCGCCGCCGCGGCCCCGAAAGATTTTCCACAGTTGATCCCGCAAACCAACCTGCTTGGTGCGAGTGCGATTCGCATCACCCCAGCTGACATCGCGGTCGTTGTGGTGACCGTGCCACTCATGATCGGGCTGGTCTTCTTGGTGAATCGCACCCGTATGGGAAGGGCGATGCGGGCGGTGGCGCAGGATGCCACGGCCGCGGCGCTCATGGGAATTCCGGTCGACCGGGTCATTGGCATCACCTTCTTCATCGGTGGAGCGCTGGGCGGATTCGCGAGTGTCGTCTACGCGCTCTACAACAACACGATTGGGTTTCAGATGGGATACCGCGCTGGCATGGACGCCTTCACGGCGGCAGTGGTTGGCGGGATCGGTAGTTTGCCCGGCGCAGTCCTCGGCGGATTGACGATCGGGCTCGTGCGGGCGATGAGCGACCAGTATCTCGAAACGCAGTGGACCAACACCATCGTCTTCGGAATGCTGGTGATGATTTTGATCTTCCGTCCCAGCGGTCTCCTCGGTACAACCCGGCGGGAGAAGGTGTGAACATGCGCGGGAGATTCGGCGCGATCACGATCATTCTCACTTGTGCTGCGGTCGTGCCGATCGTCGATCTGGCGCTGCCCGAATCACTGCGCATCAGCGAAGCAGTGCGCGGCGTCTTTCTCTATGCCATCCTGGCGCTGGGTCTCAATGTGGTCTCTGGCTATGCAGGACTCTTGAATCTCGGAATCGCCGCGTTCATGGCGATTGGCGCCTATGCCTTCGCGATTCTGACCTGCGAGATCTATCCCTTTCAGGTCGGCTTCTGGCCTGGGATTCTTCTGACACTTCCCATTGGCGCGCTGGCGGGATTTGTGCTGGGCGCGCCGACTCTTCGTTTGCGCGGTGATTACCTGGCGATCGTCACCCTCGGGTTCGGCGAGATTGTGCAGGATCTGCTCAAGAATCTCGACACGGTGACCAAAGGCACCCAAGGGATCAATCCGCTTCCATCTCCCTCGTTCGGTGGCGAAGCTTGGACGGCCAGCGATGAGTACAAGTGGTACTACCTGCTCCTTGCGGTCCTGGTGATCGTGGTGCTCTTCGTGCGAAATCTGGAACGCTCGCGCCTCGGCAGAGCGTGGTTCAGCATTCGTCAAGATGAATTGGCTTCGCGATCGATGGGGATTCGTGTCGAGCGCGTCAAGATGCTCGCGTTCTCGACGGGGGCTGCGATCGCCGCGCTCGCTGGCGGGCTTTCGGCAAGCGTCTTGAGTTCAACTGGCGAGCCGAGCAACTATGACTTTCAAGTATCGATTCTCGCGCTCTGCATCGTGATCGTGGGAGGAATCGGCGGAATTGCCGGCGTGCTGGTGGGTGCCCTGGTGATGGTCGGACTCAATTCGATTGTGCTCGTGAAAGCCGCGGCGGCACTCGCTGCGCTGGGGATCGGCGGACAGGGGAATGTCCTGCTTTCGCCAAACAATTGGAAGTACCTGATCTTTGGTTTGGCGCTGGTGCTTGCCGTGCGGCTCAAACCCGACGGTCTCCTTCCACCGCGCATCGAGCGGAGCATGCGATGAGTGTGCTCTCGGCGCAGGGAATGACCATGCGATTCGGCGGACTCGTGGCAGTCCAAGATGTCTCGCTGACCGTGCAGGAAGGAGAAATTTTCGCGGTGATCGGTCCCAATGGTGCTGGAAAGACCACACTCTTCAACGCGATCACTGGGATTTACGAACCAACTTCGGGCGTTGTGCAGTTTTCAGGACGAGAGGTGCGCCTGGGATGGACTGCGCTGACAATCGCGCGAATCGCCCTGGCGTTTGTGCTGATTGGTTGCACCGCGGTTGTCGCCATCAATGTCGAATCGCTCTGGACGCGGGTGATCAATGCGAATTATGTCTATTTGCAGCCATTTCCCTGGGGAAAAGCAGCGGGTGACTTCTTCCGCGCGCTCGCCGAACTGCCGTTCTCCGCCGGGATCGCGACCGGGTGCATCGGGGGATGCGTGGGCGCGGCAACGACGCTGATTCTCTGGTGGCGGTCGCGCCGTACCCCCGATGTGATTGCCCGCAGCGGAGTCGCGCGCACCTTCCAGAATATCCGCCTCTTCAATGAACTGAGCCTCGTGCAAAATGTTCTCGTTGGCATGGATTACCGGATGAAGGCAGGATTCTGGAGCGCGCTGCTGCGCCTGCCGCTGTTCTTTTCTGAGCGCGAGCGGTTTCACGCCGAAGCAGAGAAACTCCTCGAGTTTGTTGGGCTGGCAGACCGCGCAGATTCGGCCGCAGGGAGTCTTCCCTACGGATATCGGCGTCGGCTCGAGATCGCCCGCGCCCTCGCCGGGAAGCCAAAGCTCATCCTGCTCGACGAGCCAGCAGCTGGGATGAATCCATCCGAGGTGGTCGATCTCATGGCACTCATTCGTCGGGTTCGCGATGCTGGAACGACCGTCGTGCTCATTGAACACCATATGCGGCTGGTGATGGGCGTTTCCGATCGGATTCTCGTCCTTCAATACGGGAAACAAATCGCAGAGGGCACACCCGCCGAAATCCGCGCAAATTCAGCGTGTGTCGAGGCCTACCTCGGCACGGAGAGCCACGGATGAGTCATTCGATGTTGGAAGTCTCAGAACTGCGCTGCGGTTACGGGCCCATCGAGGTGCTGCGGGGGGTTTCTCTGCGGGTCGAAGCTGGGGAGATCGTCGCCTTGATTGGCTCGAATGGCGCGGGGAAGAGCACCACGCTGATGGCGATCAATCAGGTGATTCGACCCACGGCGGGAGTCGTTTGCTTCTGTGGCGAGTCCATGCTGGGATTGCGGCCCGATGAGGTTGTCGCGCGCGGTCTCGTGCAGGTGCCCGAGGGTCGGCGTGTGTTTGCGCGGATGACTGTCCTCGAGAACCTGACGCTCGGGGCATACTTGCACAGTGATGGTCACGCGGTCGTGAGCGAGATGCACCGCGTGCATGATCTCTTCCCGATTCTCAAGGAACGGCAATCGCAGCTCGCTGGAACACTCTCCGGCGGCGAACAGCAAATGCTTGCGATCGGTCGGGCGTTGATGAGTCGTCCGCGACTGCTCATGATGGACGAACCATCGATGGGAATCGCCCCGATTCTTGTGACCCGCATTTTCGCTGCGATTCGTGAACTCAATCAAGATGGATTGACTGTGTTACTTGTGGAGCAGAACGCGCGCGGCGCTCTGAAACTCTCGTCGCGCGGTTATGTCATCGAGACCGGCGCCGTCACCGTTTCAGGAGAGTCGAGCGACCTGCTCAACGACGATCGAATCAAGAGCGCCTACCTCGGCGAATGATCACCAGGCGTCGATCGAAGTCAGATGAACTTGCGGTTGGTTTCGCCGCATGGTGAGGTCCGAAAGTTCTTCGGGGCGTTCGTCAAAGGCCACACGATCCAGCGAGAAAAAGCCCTCAAAACTCCACTCTGGCATTTTCTCTTCGACATGGTCGTTGACGATTCGTTCCATCTCGGCAAGGCTTCCCGCCGTCGCCCAGACCGTGATGTATGCCCCCTTGCCGCGGCGATCTTGACGAACGGCCAGCACGATCGCGTGCCACAAGACCAGACCGAGTCGTCGACCACTCTCATCGACGTTCACTTCGGGATCGACATCGAGCTCCAAGTCCCACGCTTCGCGCAGTTGCAAGAGAATCTCGTCGAGATCGGGGCTTTGATCATCCTCCGTGGCGAGCACATCGCGCAATTGTGAGGGCGGTTCGGGTGAGTGATCCAAATCGTGTGGCCATGTTTCCAACACCTCGCGCAGTCCATGACGAGCGAGCATCTGTTCGACCTCGCGGCGCATGCTGATTGGGACATTGATCAAGAGTCCCTTCCATGTGTCGAGGAAGATCTCGACGAAGGGTTGCTCTGCGTTCGCGCCCGCGCCGATCGATCCATCCTCGAGCAGCAGTGGTTCGAATCGTTTCCACACCTTGAAGAAGTCCGTTGTGGCGATCGGCTCTGCACCGAGATAGATGTCCAGCGCCCGATATGCATCACGGGATCCAATCTCGACGATTGGAATGACCTCCTCGGGGAGAAAGTCAAAGGCATCTCGAATCACTGCGCCGAGGCGATCGTGGCTCAGGACGATATGAAAGGCGTATGTGTCGGGGTCGCCATCCTCGCCGGGGGTGTACTCCAAGGTGTAGCCCTGCTTGGGAGCAGGCAAGGAGATGGGTTCAATCCCTAGTGGAAACTGGTAGCCCGCCACCTCGGATCGTTTGAGGTCATGTCGCAACTCATACTCGCGCATCGGTGAATCCTAGGGTAGCGGCACTGCGGGAAAAACCCCCCGCGATTCTGCGCGGGCAAGCACGGTCAGGAGCCATGTCCACTCGGCGCAGAGATAGGGAAGTTGGTGCTCTGTATGGAGGGCGCGAAGGGCTTGGTGGAGCGACTCACCGAGCGATGACTGCCACTGCCCATCGCCACGATCGCAGAAGTATGTGCGGCAACCCGTTGGACGGTTGGGATGAATCGAGCAGAGTTTGCCATCGAGAAAACCGCACTGGCCGATCGCCTGCGCGATCTGGGCCGACGCGGTCGAAAGACGAGCCGAAGTCTGCTGCCAAACCCAGAGCGCCTCGAGACCCGTGACAGCAAGCATGTGTCCGTGCTCTGCAAACTGGCAGCACCGACCCGATGCCAGACAAACTGGGCGGTTCAGCGCGGCAACGGTCGCAGCGTGCTCGTGGAGCGCACGCAGGGCGCCATCGATTGCGGGATCGCGCGCCGCGATCCACCAAGTCTTCAAAGTCAGATCATCTGGCGGATGTTCAGGAAGAAATGGATTCAGAGCGCATCCCGACTGGGCTACCAAGGCGCCGTCGAATTGTCGGCCGCATCCTGATCGCGGAGTATGCGAATTTCTTCGATTGTGATGAGTTGCCCTTGCCCCATTCCCGGGCAGGGGGTGCGTGCCTTGGCATCCTTCCATGCCTGTGGCGTGCTCATATTCTCAGGCCAGAAAGGCCAGGTTCGGCACTGCGCCGGACGGGCCTGATAGACACGGCAGAGAGCGCGGCCAGGATCAGTCGTGCGATCGAGAAATGTGCAGTCAAATCCATGAGTCGTTTCGGACTCGTTCAACGATCGTCGCTGCGCGATCACGCGGGTGTGCTTGGCGGTGAACTCCTCCTCGGTCATGCCGAGGGCTGCTGCCATCGCACCACCCTCTGCTGGGGTGAACCAAACGGCGCCGGGGCCACCTGTGCAACAATTGCCGCACTGGGTGCACGAGAACCGCAAACCATTCTTGAACCAAGGTTCACCTTGTGCTTTGGTCATCGGTCACTTTCGACAGCAGAAGCACGAACCACACAGAACGGGGTCAACTCACACTTCGTCGCCGGTCGCCTGAAAGGATGATCCGTCGCTGCTCTCCAAGATCAACTCGGGTTTCGGCGCCGAGGCCAACAGTTCCTTGATGGTCGGAGCTGCGCCGATTCGATCAGCGCCGAGCGCTTCAGCGGCCAGCGCGGCAGCTTCCATTTCGGCAACCTCGGAGAACTCTTCACCCACACTTTCGACGAGATACTTGATCGAGAGGTTGGTGTAGATTTCGAATCCAGTGCCTGCGGGGATGAGATGCCCGAGCAGAACATTTTCCTTCAAGCCGACGAGCGTGTCGACCGCACCCTTGAGTGCAGCCTCGGTGAGCACCTTGGTGGTTTCCTGGAAACTCGCACCCGAGAGGAAACTCTCCGACTGCAGCGATGCCTTGGTGATACCCAAGAGCAGCGTTCGAGCACGGGCGGGCTTTGGCTTTCGCGTCTTGGCGATCGCCTTTCCAGCCAGCTCCGCATCGGCGTTGGCCTGCTTCACTTCGGTCTTCGCGACCAGCGTGCCCTTCACGAGCGTTGTTCCGCCGCCATCTTCGATCCGCAGCATGTCGGCCAGCGCATCGTTCATCTCACGGAAGATGTAGCGCTCCACCACATCGTTTGGAAGCAGGGTGGTATCGCCGATTTCAACGACGCGCACCTTGGCGAGCATCTGGCGAAGCACAACTTCAATGTGCTTGTCCGAGATCGGCACGCCTTGCGCGCGGTACACATTCTGAACTTCGGTCAGCATGTATCGATACAACTCATCTTCACCCTTGATCGCCAGGATTTCGGAGGGGGTGAGCGCGCCTTCGGTCAGCGCGTCGCCGGCCTCGACCACATCGCTCGAGTGGACCAGGAGCCGCTTGCCCTGAAGCACATAGTGGTCTTCAGCAAGTTCCTCCTTGGCACCTTCCGCGTGAATGCGAATCGTCATCTTGCCACGGCGTTCGTTTGGCAGCAGTTCGATTCGTCCCGAAATGCGAGCCAGCACAGCTGGATCCTTCGGAATACGAGCTTCAAAGATCTCGGTGACGCGCGGCAGTCCACCGACGATATCGGCGGATCGCGCCGTGCCCTTGGGGGTGTAGGCGATGCGCTGGCCGGCCATAATGACCTGCCCGTCCTTCACTTCGACATGCGCCTTCGCTGGAAGATGGTGCAAGTCAAGAACCTTGCCAGACTCATCTTCGACGGTCAGTCGGGGATGCTTCTCGCCCTTGTGCTCAATGACCACCATTTCGTCTTTATTCGCCTTGCGCTCAACACGAACAGTCTCGCCAGCCTCGATGTCGCGGAAGTGAATCTTTCCGCTCTTCTCAGCAAGAATTGGCGAGACATGCACATCCCATTCCAAGACCGCGTGACCCTTGCGAACCTGATCTCCTGAGCTCGCCATAAGCAGCGCGCCGTAGGGAACCTTGTACTTCTCGAGCTCACGCCCCTTGGCGTCGAGAACGCGAACCTCGCCGGTCTTTCGCAGGGCGATCGAGTAGCGCTTGTCGCCCTCGGTCACGGTGACCTCGCCGCAATCGACGAACTCGAGCGTTCCAGGTTGGGTGACCTTCCACTGATTCTCGGTCGTCGCGCTCACCGCGATACCGCCGGTATGGAAGGTGCGCATCGTCAACTGCGTACCGGGTTCGCCGATCGATTGCGCGGCAATGATGCCAACGGCAAGACCTTCTTCCACCAGGTTGCCAGTGGACATGTCCATGCCATAGCAGGTCGCGCAGATACCGCGCGAAGTCTGGCAGGTGAGTGGGCTTCGGACATACACCGTCCGAAGACCCATCTCCTCGATGTGCCGGGCCTTGTCTGCCGTGATGATCTCATTCTTCGCCACGATCGTGCGATCGGTTCGCGGATCCACGATGCTCTCGCAACTGGTACGACCCTTGATCACATCTCGGAGCGGAACATCCACCTCCTCGCCCTTGTAGACCGGCTCCTTGGCAATGCCGAGCGTCTGACCGCAGTCATGCTCAATCACCACAACCGATTGGGCAACATCGCAGAGTTTGCGGGTGAGGTAACCCGAATCCGCAGTCTTGAGTGCGGTGTCGGAGAGTCCCTTGCGCGCCCCGTGCGTCGAGGAGAAGTACTCGATGACCGACAAGCCCTCACGGAAGTTCGACTTGATCGGGGTTTCCATGATCTCGCCACTCGGCTTGGCCATCTGGCCACGCATTCCAGCGAGCTGCTGCATCTGCATCTTGTTTCCACGGGCTCCGGAGTCCATGAAGAGATAGACGGGGTTGAGATACCGCGCGGATGGGCTGGCAGGCGAGGGGAACCCGGGCACATTTCCGGCAACATCCTTGATACCCGCCAATTGCGTGCGGCGATCGGTCTTGAAAGTCTCCATCAACATATTGGAGAGACCGTCACGGCACTGCGACCAGGCATCCATAACGTGATTACGGCGCTCGTTGTCGGTGATGTTTCCATCATCGAAGCTGCGCTGAGCGGCATCGACTTTCTTCTGGCTATCGGCGATCAGTTTTTCCTTGTTCTTCGGAATCTGCAGATCGGTGATCCCGAAGGAGAGACCGCTGGTGGTGCTCGCCTTGAATCCGGTTTCCTTGAGGGCATCGAGCAACACGATGGTTGCCGCCTTGCCGCTGCGCGCAAAAGTGTCATCGATGACCCGCGCCGCACCCTTCTTGCCAAGGGCGCAATTGTAAAAAGGCATTCCAGGGGCGAGGATTTCAGAGAAGAGCACCCGACCGACGGTGGTGCGAATTCGGCGATGACTTGGTGTTGACACCGGCGACTCTGTCTGACCGTTGACAACTTCCTCGAATCGGTCGAGTCGAATATCGAGCCACTCATGCACGCCAATCTTGCGGAGGTCGTGGGCGAGCAATAACTCATGGACATTTCCAAAGGTCGGAACCTTGGAGCGCTTGCCCGGCTGATCCGTCGGGGGATCGATCGGAGCCGCCGTGAGGAAGTACACACCCATGACGATGTCCTGCGAAGGGCTGACGATCGGGTTTCCGTTGGCCGGGCTGAAGATGTTGTGGGTGCTCATCATCAGCACGGAGGCTTCAATCTGAGCCTCGAGCGAGAGTGGCAAGTGCACAGCCATCTGGTCGCCGTCGAAGTCTGCGTTGTAACCAGCGCAGACCAGCGGATGAACCTTGATGGCGTTGCCTTCGACGAGCACCGGCTCAAAGGCCTGGATACCCATGCGATGCAAGGTGGGAGCACGGTTGAGGAGGACCGGGTGATTCTTGGTGACCTGTTCAAGAATGTCCCAAACCTCTGGGGCTCGCCGTTCCAACATGCGCTTGGCGCTCTTGATGGTGTCTGCCAGTCCATGCTCCTTCAACTTGCGGATGATGAAGGGCTGGAAGAGCTCGAGGGCGATCTTTTTCGGGAGTCCGCACTGCCAGAGTTTCAACTCGGGGCCCACCACGATGACCGAACGGGCTGAGTAGTCGACGCGCTTGCCGAGCAAGTTTTCACGGAATCGACCCTGCTTGCCTTTGATCATGTCGGTCAGCGACTTGAGTGGCCGATTGCTCGACCCCAGGACGGGACGGCGGCAGCGCCCGTTGTCGAACAAGGCATCGACCGCCTGTTGCAGCATGCGCTTTTCATTGCGGATGATGACTTCCGGCGCGTTGAGATCCATCAACTTCTTCAGGCGGTTGTTGCGATTGATGATGCGCCGATAGAGATCATTCAAATCGCTGGTCGCAAAGTTTCCGCTCTGCAGGAGCACGAGCGGACGGAGTTGCGGCGGGATCACCGGAATCACATCCAGAACCATCCACTGTGGTTCGTTCTTGGATCCACGGATCTGCTCGATCAACTTGAGTCGCTTGGAGAGATCCTTGGCCTTCTGTTTGCTCTTGGTCTCGTTCAGTTCCTTGCGGATCTCATCGGCGATGCTCGGAAGATCCAACATGTCTGGCGCGAGCAATTCACGAATCGCTTCCGCACCCATCATGGCTGTGAAGTTGCTGCCGTGCTTCGCGACCATCTCGCGGTATTCGTCGTCGGTGAGAACCTGCTTGAACTCGAGATCCGTCGAACCGGGGTTGGTGACAACATAATCCTGGAAATAGACGACCTTCTCGATGTCGCCGGTGCGCATGCCCAGCAGTGTTCCGAGTCGGCTCGGGAGCGCCTTGAAGAACCAGATATGCACGGCGGGGGCGGCGAGATTGATATGCCCCATGCGCTTGCGCCGCACGCGCGAGTGGGTGACTTTGACGCCACATCGATCGCAGATGATCCCCTTGTACTTGGTCCCCTTGTACTTGCCGCAGGCGCACTCGTAGTCGCGCTCGGGCCCGAAGATTCGCTCGCAGAACAGACCATCGCGTTCGGGTCGATAGGTGCGGTAGTTGATGGTCTCGGGTTTCTTGACTTCGCCGAAACTCCAACTGCGAATGTCGTTGGGACTCGCGAGTTGAATGCGAACCGCCCCGTAGTCATTTACCCGATCAAAGACGCTTTCTGCCATGCTGTTCATAGTGGATCTTTCCAAAAGTATTCAGAGTTCGAATCGGACCGAATCAGATCACCGGCGCGGCCGCTTCGCCGCCAACCTTCTCAAGCTGGATGTTCAGGCACAATCCCTTGATTTCCTGGCACAACACATCGAAAACCACCGGCATTCCGGCCTGCAGCGTGTTGTCGCCTTTCACCATGGATTCGTAAATCTTCTGGCGACCTTCAATGTCGTCACTCTTGACGGTCAGAAGTTCCTGAAGCATGTACGCCGCGCCGTAGGCCTCGAGCGCCCAGACTTCCATCTCGCCGAATCGCTGCCCTCCGGTACGAGCCTTGCCACCAAGCGGCTGCTGGGTGATCAGACTGTATGGTCCAGTTGATCGGGCGTGGATCTTGTCGTCGACCAAGTGGTGGAGCTTCAAGAGGTACATGGAGCCGACTGAGGTGCGCTGATTGAACGCTTCGCCAGTTCGACCGTCGTACAACTGAACCTTGCCATCCTCGGGCATGAGCGCCAGCAATTCGGTCGGCGTTCCGGGGTTCGCGCCAGTTGATTCAAACGACGAAACGCGCTGGTTGACATGGGTGTTCGCTTCACGGATTGCATCGAAAATCTCAGACTCCCGCGCGCCATCGAAGACGGGCGTCACGGCCTGGAATCCCAAGACGCGAGCGGCCCAGCCCAGATGCGTTTCAAGAATCTGACCCACATTCATGCGGCTGGGCACACCGAGTGGATTGAGGAGGATTTCGACCGGCGTGCCGTCTGCGAGGAAAGGCATATCCGCTTCGGGAACGATCCGGGCGATGACGCCCTTGTTTCCGTGGCGACCAGCCATCTTGTCACCAACCGACAACTGCCGTTTGGTCGCGAGATAAACCTTGACCATTTCCAAGACACCCGAAGGCAGTTCGTCGCCGCGCTTCATGTGATTGACGCGTCGTTCCTTCTCTTGCATCAAGGTCTTGATGCGCGGCCAGAACTGACCATGCGTTACCAGTGCCTGCTCGCGTGACTCCTTCGATCCCTTGATCCACTTCTCGCCGAAGCCCTCGATCTGTTCGAGGATGACATCGGGGATGTCGCTGGCGCCGACCCGTTGTCGGGTCGATGGATCGACCATCTCAGTTCCCGTGATCCGGTTGATCTCGCCCGCCATCTGGCGGAAGAGTTGAATGGCCTTGGCATCCATCGACTGCTCGAAACTCGCGATGTCCTTGCGCAATTGTCGTTTCTGCTCGTCAGTCTGATGCTGTCGTCGGCTGAAGTGTTTGGTTCCAATCACAACGCCTTCGGTTCCGGCCGGAACATCGAGGGAGTCATTCTTGACATCCTCTCCGGCGCGACCGAAGATCGCGTGGAGCAACTTCTCTTCCGGCGAGAGCTCGCTCTTGGATTTCGGGCTCACCTTTCCAACGAGGATGTCGCCCGGCGAGACGCGCGCCCCGACGCGGATAACTCCGTGCTCGTTGAGATTGCGAAGTGCCTGCTCGGAGACATTTGGGATATCGGCCGTGAACTCTTGCTTCCCGAGTTTCGTTTCGCGTACTTCGACATCGAAGGATTCGATATGAATCGATGTGAAGGTGTCATCCTTCACCAAGCGTTCGCTGATCACGATTGCATCTTCGAAGTTGTAGCCGTCAAAGGTGTTGAAGGCGACCAGCACATTCTTGCCGATCGCCAACTCGCCCTGACTCGTGCTGGCGCCATCAGCGAGAATCTCATCCTTCTTCACCCGCTGGTTGAGCCGCACGATTGGCTTCTGGTTCTGGCAGGTCTTTTCATTGAGACCGACGAACTTGCGAAGGACGTACTCGTCGGCATTGTCGACGATGATGCGCTCGGCGTCGACGAAGGTCACGGTTCCGGCTCGTTCAGCGCGCACGATCATGCCGCTCGATCGTCCGACCACCCGTTCCATTCCAGTCGCCACCAGGGGTGGATCGACCTTGACGAGTGGGACCGCCTGGCGCTGCATGTTCGATCCCATGAGTGCGCGATTGGCATCGTCGTGTTCAAGGAAGGGGATGAGAGCCGCGGAAACTCCGACCGTCTGCTTGGGACTGATGTCCACAAACTGCACTTCGGATGATTCAGCGGTGACGAGTTCGCCGCCCTTGCGGACCAGGACCAGCGGCTCTTTGATCATCCCCGCCTGATCCAATGTCTCGCTCGGGGCCAGCACGCTCTTCAGTTCTTCATCGGCGCGCAGACTGACGCTCTTCCCGGTGGTCTTCCCGTTCTTGATCTCGCGGTAGGGGGTCAACAAGAATCCGTAGTCATCGACGCCGGAATAGATGCCCAAGCTGGCGATCAGACCGATGTTCGCACCTTCAGGCGTTTCGATCGGACAGATGCGCCCGTAATGCGAGATGTGCACATCGCGCACTTCGAATCCAGCGCGTTTGCGATTGAGTCCGCCCGGTCCGAGTGCCGAAAGTCGGCGTTCGTGGACAAGCATCGACAGCGGGTTGGTCTGATCCACAACCTGCGACAACTCACTTCGACCAAAGAAGAACTCGATGGCGCTCGAAATGGACTTCGAGTTGACGAGGTCAGCGATCTTGTAGGAGTGATCGGTTGGATCCTTCACACTCATGCGTTCCTGAACGGTGCGCTTGAGCTTGAGGAATCCCTTGCGCATTTCTTCGGTAGCAAGTTCATCGAGTGTTCGCAGGCGACGATTACCCAAATGATCGATGTCATCGACATGCGCGCGCGATCGCCGATTCGGATCGTTGGGGCGGCGCAGTTCCATGATGTAGCGAATGACCGCCAGGAAGTCTTCGGCGCGCAAATGCTGCGCGGACTCGCCGACCTGCTTGTACTGCGGATCATCGGCAAACTTGCGGTTGACGCGGAACCGACCGACCCGTCCGAGTCGGTAGCGATTCGTGTCGAGGAACTTCTCGGCGAAGAGATCCTTGGCCTTCTCGACCTGCGGTGGATTGCCTGGTCGAAGCCGGGCGTAGAGGCGCAGGAGCGCCGCCTCATGCTCAGTCGCCTCGGCGAGGAAGTCCAGTTTCTCTTCGCTGAGTGTGTTGAGGATGAGCGGATCGCCTGGGTTGCAGATCGCCCGAACCGTCTTGAGCGGACTGGCCTGAATGGTCGCGACCTTGTCGCCAAAGGGCATGCCGATCTTGCAAAGTTCCTCTCCGGTGTCCTGATCGATGATCAGCTCTGCCGAGTAATGCTCGGGGCGCAGTTTCTCCACGCGAACATCCTCGACCTCATAAAAGAGTTCAAGAATCTTCTCAGAGTCGGCGAATTTCTCGTCCATCGCCCTCAGGAAGGTGGTCGCCGCGAGCTTGGTGGACTGGTCGATGCGCATGGCGAGCACATCCTTCTTGGTCACTTCCAGTTCGATCCACGATCCGCGCTCTGGGATGATGCGGGCGCTGTGCAGCGGCCGATCGGCCACGCTCGATGCGATCGAAAAGTCGACGCCCGGTGAGCGATGCAACTGACTGACGATCACCCGCTCAGAACCGTTGACGACGAACTCGCCACCGCCGAGGAGGATCGGAATGTCCCCCAGATAAATATCTTCTTCGAGGACATCCGTCGAACCCTCGCGACGCAGACGCATCTTGACGCGCCATGGATAGCCGTAGGTGAGTCGCAGTTCGCGGCACTCTGCTTCGGTGTGTTGTGGTTCACCGAATGAGTAGGAGATGAATTCGAGTTTCATCTGACCGTCGTAACTCTCGATCGGAAAAATCTCCTGCAGAAGTGACTGCAGCCCGAGGTGCCCCTTGCGCGATTCAGGGAGCACATCTTTCTGCAAGTAGCGCTCGTAGGCAGCTTGCTGCACGCGGGTCAAGTTTGGGACGGGGATCGCGTCGCCGCGCTTCGAATAGTCACGGACGTTTCTCGTGGTCATAGTCACCTCTGAAAATTCTTGTTCCAACCCAATGCGTTCCCGTTGTCCGCCAGCATCGCCCCACGCGATGTCACTCGCTTGGGTCGATGTTTGATGGATTTGCGAACAGATACGGGAGCGCGCGCCAAGTCCCGAAGAGTATCACCGTCAGCAAAGAGTCCGCAAGGGGCGTTTGGAACTTTCTTGGTTGTTTTTGCAAGTTTGATGGCGTCGTGGTTGGCCGCCTGCGCTGTGCCTCAGACTTGGGCTCAAGGGACAAAAAAGCCCCGCCGAGTGGCGGGGCGAGAGAAACAAAATCGATGGCTTAGCGCCCGGATCAAGTCACTTGAGAGTGACTTTTCCGCCAGCTGCCTCAAGCGCAGCCTTGAGTTTGTCGGCCTCTTCCTTTGGAATGAGCTCCTTGATTGCCTTGGGAGCGGCATCGACGAGGTCCTTGGCCTCCTTGAGACCCAATCCGGTCGCCTCGCGCACAACCTTGATCACATTGATCTTGGAAGCTCCCGAGTTTTCCAGAATGACCGTGAAATCGGTCTGCTCGACAACAGCAGGGGCGCCGCCGCCATCGCTTGCCGCCATCATGACCCCGCCGCCTGCGGCTGGTTCGATCCCGTACTTGTCCTTCATGTAGTCAGCCAGATCGACTGCCTCCTTGAGGGTGAGGGCGGCGATGGAATCACCCATGGCCGTGATCTTTGCTTCAAATGTTTTTGCGTCAGACATTGCGATACTCCTTCAAATTATTGCTCTCCATAGGCGACGCCACGAGGCGTCATTTCATCCCGTGAGGGACCAGTGGAGTGCGTTCTACGAAATCAGTCAGTTTGCCCTCGCGGAAATGGATTCACCCTTCTCGAGGCGCGATTGAATCTCTTTGACGATTCCCAGCAGCCGGCCGCCGGGACCCTTCACCGCGGCAACTGCCTTGCGCGCCGGGGAGAGAACGAGCGTGATCAACTGCGAATGCGCTTCCTCGCGCGTTGGGAATTTACTCAGGCGGGTCACGCCGTCCTTGCCTTCGAACCAGGCACCGTCGAGGCAAGCACCCATCAGCGCGAGCTTGTCATTGTCTCGGGCCGACTTCACCAGTTGGCGGGCAATCGTGACCACGCTTGCTTTCCCGTACACGATGGCACGGGGACCGTTGAGTCCGGCGGCGAGCGGGGCCAGCGGGGTGCCAATGAAGGCCCGCTTGGCGAGTGTGTTTTTGACAACCGTGACACGGACATCGGTGGCGCGCAATTGAGCCCGCAACTGCGTGGTCGCCTTGGCGGGGATGCCGCGGATCTCGATCAGCACGGCTCCCTCGACATCAGCGAATCGTTTCTTGTACTCGCCGACGATCATGTTCTTGATTGGTTTGCTCATAGGTTCACCTTGTGGAGATCGTGCGGATCAGACTGCGATTTGGACGCCCGGGCTCATGGATGCGCTCACCACGCACTTGCGAATGTAAAGCCCCTTGGATGAAGCGGGCTTCACCTTCTGGATGACTGCGATGAAGTGCTCGAGATTCGCCACAAGATCCTCGTCGCTGAATGACAACTTTCCAACGATGCAGTGGACATTGCCGCCATCATCATTTCGATACTCGACCTTGCCCGCCACATATTCGCGCACGGCGGTGGCCACATCCGCAGTGACGGTTCCAGCCTTGGGAGATGGCATCAGTCCCTTGGGACCGAGCACTTTCCCGAGGCGACTGACGATGCGCATCATGTCGGGGCTCGCGACGGCGACTTCAAAATCCATCCAGCCACCTTCGATTTTCGCGACGAGGTCTTCTGCACCGACTTCGACGGCACCCGCAGCCCGTGCCGCTGGGGCCTTGTCACTATTGCAGAAGCAAATGACGCGCGCCGTCTTTCCAACACCCTTGGGAAAAGAGATGGCGCCGCGCAGCGCCTGATCCGCGACCTTGGGGTCGATGCCCAGATGCACGACCACATTGACCGTCTGGTCAAACTTGGCAGCCTTGAACTTGCGGAGCGACTTGATCGCATCCGCGGGGGCGAGCGCGCTCTTGACGATGAACGCTTGGTTGCCACGCACCCGCTTGCTGTGCCCGATGATTGTTGGTTCTTTGATTGCCATTGGAATTATGCCTCCACCGTTACGCCCATCGAACGCGCTGTCCCGGCGATCACGCGCATGGCTGCATCGACGCTGCCGGCGTTGAGATCCTTCATCTTCTCTTCGGCAATCTTGCGAAGTTGAACCTGCGAGAGCTTGCCAACTTTTTCGGTATTGGGCTTGCCCGAACCCTTTTCGATCTTGAGCGCCGCCGCGATCAACACCGAAGAGGGCGAGCTCTTGATTTCGAGGTCGAACGACCGATCGGCGTAGACCGTGACGATGCAGCCCACCACGCGGCCGTTGAATTCACGGGTCGCTTCGTTGAACTTGGAAATGAACTGCCCAGGATTGACGCCATTTGCGCCGAGAACCGGTCCGAGTGGTGGAGCGGGTGTCGCCTTGCCACCCGGGGCGAGAATCTTGAACTGCTTTGTTATTTTCTTGGCCATAGTTTTGAACCTCCCACCTGATTGGCTCCGACGAGGAGCGATGCTGTTTCAGCCAAGATCCAGCGCAATCAAGTAGTTCGTACGGTCTGCGATTGAAGAGCGCAGGAGGCTAGCAAGTGGCGCGGAATCATGCAAGCGATCCATCCGGTCTTTCCGGGGGAGGGTCTTACAACCCCCGCGCGACCAAAGCGCGGGCTGGCAGGACTGCGCCGCAACCCGCGGCGAGAGTCTTTATAGGATTCGCCCATGGCTTGCGACCTTCTCGACGATCTGAAGTGGCGTGGATTATTGCACCAGGTCACCTCCGAGCAGCTTGTGGACCACCTTGCGACGCCGGGGCGGATCGCCTACTGCGGATTCGATCCGACTTCTGACACGCTCACCATCGGCAACCTGCTCCCGATCGTCGCGCTCGCGCGGTGGCAGCAGGCGGGGCACCAACCACTGGTGCTCATGGGCGGGGCGACCGGACTGATTGGAGATCCCAGCGGCAAGAGCGATGAACGACAACTGATCAGTGCCGAGCAGGTTCGCCACAACATCAACTGCCAGCGCCCGATCTTTGCGCGGTTGCTCGACTTCGACGGACCGACCGCGGCACGCATTGTCGACAATGCAGACTGGCTCTTGAAGATTGGGTTCGTCGACATGCTGCGCGATATCGGCAAACACTTTTCGGTGAATCAAATGGTGGCACGCGATTCTGTGGCGAACCGTTTGTCGGCGCGCGAGCAGGGAATTTCCTATACCGAATTCAGTTACATGATCCTGCAGGCCTATGACTTCCTGCATCTGCATCGAACGGAGGGATGCACGGTGCAGCTCGGTGGGGCGGATCAGTGGGGCAACATCTGCTCGGGCATCGACCTGATTCGCAGGATCGCCGGTGGAGACGCCTACGGAATCACGAATCAGCTGGTGACCAAGTCCGATGGGTCCAAGATCGGAAAGTCAGAGTCAGGTGCGATCTACTTGAGCCCAGCGCGCACGAGTCCCTATCGATTCCATCAGTATTGGTTGAATGCGGCGGATGATGATGCCCTGAAATTCATGCGTTGGTTCACCTTCGCGTCCCAGGAAAGAGTCGAGGAACTTTCACGGTCGCACGCAATGGATCCCGCAGCGCGGTCTGTTCAGAGAGCGCTGGCGGATGAACTGACCACGATGGTTCACGGCGAAGCAGAAACCAAGCGGGCGACACTCTGCTCAAATGCCTTGTTCGGCGGGGATGTTCGCGCGCTCGACCAGCAGTCTGCCTTGGATGTCGCGGCCGATCTGCCCGGCCCGCGATTGCCGCGGGCGGCACTCACCGGAGAAGGAAAGTTGGTGAGCGAACTTCTTCTCGAAGCTGGTCTGGCGACGAGCAAGCGCGAGGCGCGCGAGTTTCTCGAGTCGGGTGCGGTGATGGTGAATGGTGAACGAGCCTCACTTGAAAGTCGCATCACGGCAGCGTCGCTGCTGCATGGATCGCTGGCGTTCGTGCGGCGCGGCAAGCGAAACTGGGCTGTTGCCCACTTTGCGCGTTGATCGGGAAGTCTTCTTGCCCACCGACTGTCGCGGACTCCGGCTCGGCTTGCATACTCGCCCAGAAGATGGTTCCGAGACGGTGGACCAGTTTTCAACATTTCAAGCCAGCTTCTCGCCCGCGTGAAAGCGGAGGAATCGCTGCTCGGGCGAGTTCCGCAGCCGAGCAAGTCTGCGCCGCTTGTCTGAGCGCGCGCCGGATGGCGCGCTGGAATTCAGGCGAGGACTGTCTGAGCCCCGAGCAGATGATTCCGCAGCGTTCACACTGTCTCGATCTTGATCTTGATCTTGAGCATGCCCTTGATCATGATCGTTGCGTTGACCAGTTGAATCCACGCGGTTGGAAGCGATGATCTTTTCCCGTAACCCCAGCATTCCGATCCCTTGCGCTGCTGAGTTTTTCAGCAGCCTGCTAGGCTTGGGCTCATGGCTGTGAGCGCAGGAACATTTGAACTCGGACGGTTTACTGGCGCGTGTGCCCATTCGCAGGAACCCATTGCAGCGAGCGACTCATTCGTCGCGGCCCTCGCGGACTGGACGGACGAAGAGGGTCGATCGCTTCTGCGTCGCTTCGACTTTTCACTCGGCGCGTGGGATGGTGGTGCGCGGCCGGATGGATTGGTCTGCTTCTGGCGTTCGATTGCTCCCAAGCCCGGCGAGAAGCGCACCGCCTTCGTGGACGACGAGACCTTGCTCGAGATGCTGCAGCGGATGGATGGCGAAACGGATCCAAGACGCTGTGCATTCCGCTGGATTCTCGCCCTGGTGCTCTTGCGAAGAAAAGTGCTCAAATTGGATGGCATCGTGCACGAGGCGGATGTCGAGAGTTGGGCGTTTCGCCCGCGCGGTGCCCCTCCCGAGTCGATGGCGATCCGAATTGTGAATCCCGGTGTGCGCGAAGAGGAAGTGCGTGAACTCGCTGACCAACTTGGCGAGATCATTCGCGCCGACGCATGATCCGGGCGCGTGCGGCTTGCGTCGCGATCTGGGTCGTCGCCTTGGTGCTGTGTGCCGCGGGTTGTCCGCCGCAGGTCGTGCGCGTCCCGCAACCGCCCGGTGCTATCCCGACAGCGGCAGACTTTCAGCGGGCGCAGGAGCAGCGGTTGCTGGCGATCCCAACACTCGCGCTGCGCGGTCATGCAGCATTGCAGTGGACCGATGGGCGTGGTGGGCACTTCGATGATGGCGACTTCGATTTTATCGCGCGGCCGCCCGTTGAACTCAGCCTGCGCCTCAGCAAGCTTGGCGAGAAGTTCTTATGGGTCGGCGGTGGCGGTGGGCAAGCGTGGGTGATCTTTCCCCGCGAGAGTCCGACACGGGCGATCTTGAGGAGGTGGACGGATGGCGGCGATCGCGGCGCAGCGCTCGATGGCCTTGAACTCGGCGGAATCGAGAGTCTGCTCGAGCCGGGGCGAATGATGGAGGCTCTTGGTCTCTCCCGTATTGATTCGGCTGCGATCAAGCAGATCGCGTGGGATGAACGACGGGGGGGGTGGTCCTTCGAACTTCCCGGTCGAGTCATCTTCGCGCGCGGTGAGAGCTTGCTGCCCGTCGGATGCAATTGGACGAACGCGCTTGGAAAAGTTCTGGCGAGCTGCACGCTCGAGGGATTTGAGTGGATCCGTGGCGAACGGCCGGTCGGAAGTCCGCCGGCGGCGGTGCAGCCACTCGTCGCCACACGGATTCGATTTTCGATTTGGTCGCAGGGGCGATGCGAAGGGGATGGACCCCCATCGGGCGAATTGGCACTCGCGGCGCAAGAGCCTTCATTCGGAACCGATCGAATGCGCCCGCAGCTTTTCAACTGGGATGATGTTCGCGCCGCGCTGCGTCCAGAAGTTATCGAAGGTCTCAAGCCGTGAACTTCGCGGTTTTCTCCCTCGGTCTGCCCGCGTTGCTCTGCAGTGTTGCTTGGACGCAGACGGCCACTCCTTCGCTCGTGGCCGCGAGTTCAGGGAAGCACCTTTGGGTCGCCATCGCGACCAGTTCGGGGTGTCGGATCCTGCATCACGCAATCGAAATGGGTGGTCCATTCTGCAGCGATGTTGCGGTGCTCCCGGAACTTCCGGCGGCGCTGGCGGCCCACGCCAGTGAACTCGCCATCCTCATGCCGCCAGCGGGCTCGCCGATATCGAGCGCTGTCTACGGATTGCGGGCAGGGCGCGATCCGGCGACCGGTTCATGGGTCTACCAACCGGTTGGTCGACTGGCAGTCCTCCCGAGCATTCAAAGTTTTGGAGATGTTTCAAATTTCGTCGCCAGCGATTCGGGACCACTTGCATGGATCGGCGGAGCGCACCCCAGACTTGTGCAGTCCACTGTGAGCGGGTGGTCGGAACTTCCACTGCCGCAGACGCTCGGTCCTTCGCCCTTTCTGACTGCGTGGTCGAGCGGTGGCGCGAGAGACTGGGCGGTCTGTTCGATCGACGAAACGGACCTGGTCGCCTGGGAGTATCCCGGGGGTGAATCAGCGACCAGTTGGAGCCAGACCATCTGGCCGCGTGCGGCTCTCGACTTGGAGATGGTGATTCCCGGATCGATGCGGCCCGCCGTCCTTTCGCGCGGCCCCGCTGGTCTGATGACAATTTCCTACGCCACAGCAACCGGACTTCGCAAACTTGGCGAGATCACGCCGCCCGCCGAATCCTGGACGATTGTCGGGTGGGGGGAGGGATTCGCAATCACTTGGATCGATGCAGAACGGGCCCTGCACCTCGCTCTGGTCGATCCACTCTCAGGCGCGATCGGTCCCGCTCAAGCGTTGACCCCAGCGCTCACGCCAACGGGCGATTGGATCCACCTTCCACTCCTTGGTGCGCTGACCATCGGAATGCTCATGGCGGGCTTCATTCTGCGGCCGCCGATGGAACCTCAATTCCCGATGCCCGCGGGATGGGATGTCTTTCCCATGTTCCGCAGGATCAATGCGCTGGCGATTGACATGATTCCCGGAGCGATCTTCGCACTCTGGATCACCGGTGCTCGATTGAGTGAACTCATGTCAATGCCGTCTTGGACGCCGGAACTCACCACCGCAGCGCCCGCCGCGATCATGATCGGCTTCACGGGGGTGTGGTGCTTCGCGTTTGAAGTCACGCTTCGAGCGACACCCGGAAAATTCATCTTCGGGGGCAGGGTGGTTCGCGCGCCCGATGGCACAGCGGATATGCGCGCGGGATTCCATCGCGCCGCCTTGCGCGCGATTCTCAAGTGTGTTGTGCTTTTCGCACCAGCACTCGGCTTTCTCGCCTTCGTCCATCCGCTGCAGCAGGGACTGCCCGAGACGCTTTCGAAAACGGTTGTTGCTCAGCGCCGCCGCTGAGGCTCATTGGGGTGACGCAATGCGGGGCGAATGCCATCCGCCGCTTGGGAGCAGGCCATCATTCGCAGCTTCTGGACCCCATGTGCCTGGTTCGTACGGATATGCAGGAACCACATTGCCGAGTACGGAATCCACGATACGCCAGCACTCATCGACACTGTCTTGTCGCGCGAACAATGTTCCGTCGCCGCGCAGTGCGTCGCCGATGAGTCGTTCGTATGGTGTCATCTCGTCGGGCTGTTGATCGATCGCGAGCAGCTCGATTTGCTCGCCGACCATCCGTTCACCATCAGCCTTCACTTGCGCGTTGAGTCCGATCTCGATCCTTGGGTTGATTTGAAATCGCAAGAAATTGTGGCTGGGTGGAACGGGTTCACGAAAGACAACTTGTGGTGGTCGGTGGAACCCCACGCGCACTTCGGTGCCAGAGACTGGCATATGTTTCCCGGCACGCACATAGATCGGCACTCCAGACCAGCGCCAGTTGTCGATTTGCAGGCGCACCGCGGCGTAGGTCTCGGTGGTCGACTTGGGGCTCACCCCCGGCTCTTGCAGGTATCCGCGAAACTGTCCGCGGACGATGTCGGTCGGCTCGAGTGAGCGGACAGCTCGAAAAAGTTTGACCTGCTCATCGCGCGTTCGCTCGGTGTCTTCCCAATTCGGCGCCTCCATGCAGAGGAACCCGATCACTTGCATCAGATGGTTTTGGATCACATCGCGCAGCGCGCCAGTCTCATCGTAAAACTTGCCGCGACCCTCGACGCCGAAGGACTCGGCCATCGTGATCTGAATCTGATTGACATACTGGCGATTCCACAACGGTTCAAGAAATGCGTTGGCGAAGCGAAAGTAGAGCGTGTTCTGAACGGCTTCCTTTCCGAGGTAGTGATCGATTCGAAAAATGGACGACTCATCGAAGACCGCGTGCAGCAGCGCATTGAGCGCGATCGCCGACTTCCGATCGCGACCGAATGGTTTCTCGACGATGACCCGCGCCCCTTCGGCACAACCAGCGCTCGCCAAATGCGAAGAGACCGGTCCAAAGAGAACCGGCGGAATTGCGAGATAGTGCAGCGGATGCTGGGAAGCACCGAGTTCCTTGCGGACATTCGCAAATGTCGCTGGATCCGCGTAGTCGCCATCGACATAGCGCAGCAGTTGGCACATCTTGGCGAAGGCGTCTTCATCGACTCCGCCCCCGAATCTCGTGATCCCATCGCGGGCGCGATCCTTGAGTTGGTCGAGGGTCATCCCGCTCTTGGCGACTCCGATGATCGGAACTGTCAAGACACCTCTGCGAACGAGGGCCTGCAAAGCGGCGAAGGTCTTCTTGTGTGCGAGGTCGCCGGTGGCGCCGAAAAACACAAAGGCATCAGCTGGAGTGCGGGTTGCCACTGCTGATTACCCCTTCTTCTCTTCCGCCTTTTCGAGGTGACCGCCAAATCCCATGCGCATCGCGCAAAGCACCTTGTTTGCGAATTCCGATTCTCCGCGGCTTTCAAAGCGATCCATCAACGCGGCGCTCAAGACATGCGCGGGTACACCCTCTTCGATTGCGGCAAGGATCGTCCAGCGACCCTCACCCGAGTCGGAGACGCGCCCAGCGTAGGTCTTCAATTCAGCATCACCGGCAAAGGCTTGCGCCGTGAGATCGAGGAGCCACGACGCGACGACACTTCCTCTGCGCCAGACCTCTGTGACTTCCGGGAGATCGAATTCGTACATGTATTCGCTCGGGTCACGCAGGGGGGTGGTCTCCGCGTCATTCGCCCGCTGGGTCATCCCCGCATTGGCATGTCGCAGGATGTTGAGTCCTTCGGCGTATGCGGCCATCATTCCATATTCGATCCCGTTGTGCACCATCTTGACAAAGTGTCCCGCGCCGGAAGGGCCGCAGTGCAGGTATCCCTGATCGGCGGTCGACTTGGATGTTCGCCCCGGAGTTGGCGCGGCACATCCGCGGCCAGGCGCGAGCGCCGAAAAAATTGAGTCGAGGCGTCCAACGGCAACCTTGTCGCCACCGATCATCAGCGAGTAGCCGCGGTCGAGTCCCCACACGCCACCAGAGGTTCCGCAATCCACATAGTGCATGCCCGCCGCAGCGAGGGCCTTCGCTCGGCGCAAGTCATCCTTGTAGTAAGAGTTGCCGCCGTCGATGATCGTGTCGTCCTTCTGCAAGAGCGGCAGGAGCGCCGTGATCGTGCTGTCGACGAACGCGGCTGGGATCATCAGCCAGACATTGCGGGGGCCAGAAAGTTTGCTAACCAGATCGGCGAGGCTGGTCGCGCCCACGGCACCCTGTTTGACGAGGTCGGCGACGGCCGCGGCAGTTCGGTCGAAGACCACCACCTGATGTCCCGCGCGAATCAACCGAATTGTCATGTTTGCCCCCATCCGTCCGAGTCCAATCATTCCAAGTTGCATCGCAGTCCTTCCTTTCCAGTCATCGAGGTCTAAAGTTCAGTCGCGGAGCATAGATGAGCGCGAATCAGGCCGTGATCCCTTTGCTACTATTTCCCATCTTCGGTTGACCCAACCGAATTCGGCACACGGAGCAGTACTTGGCACGACGCGAACGAAAAAAAATCGGAGAGTTGTTGATCGAGGCTGGCGTCGCGACGCCAGCGCAGGTTGAGGAGGCGGTCGCGTCGGGCAAGGGCTCGCGCAAGCGCACCGGCGAAGTTCTCGTCGAGAACCAGACCTGCTCGGATGAAGATGTCGCCCGGGCACTCGGGCGCCAGTTTGGGCTTGAATTTGTGAACCTGGAACGCCCCGAGGGTTCCAATCGGGTGAACAAGAAACTGCTCGGTGACGATGTCATCAAGAAGTACCTCATCCTTCCGCTCGACGAGAAGGTGGGGAACACCATGAAGATCCTGATCCACGACCCGATGGATCTCGATGCCCTGACCGCCCTGCAGTTTCGTTTGAATTGCCAGTTTGAAAAGTTGATCACCAGTCGAACCCAGTTGCGAAACTATGTTGAAGGGGCGAAGTCGACCAAGGGACTGCTGAACAATAATGATGTCGTTACCGACTCGGTCACGAGAACGCACGACCGAACGAAGGACAGCAGTCAGGATCGATCGAGCCAGGATAAGTCGCAAGACGCCTCGATCGACCGCGACAAGATTCAGCGGATCGAGGAGGGAGCGGTCAAGATCGTTGATCGCATGATCATCAAGGCGGTCACCAACCGCGCCAGCGATATTCATGTCGAACCGATGAAGGAATTCGTGCGGTTGCGCTTTCGGATTGACGGTTCGTGCATCGACATTACCCCGCCAATTCCGAAGAAATTGCAGGGGTCGGTCCTGGCTCGACTCAAACTGATGGCGGGGATCAACATTTCAGAACGACGCATTCCGCAAGACGGCCGCATCAAGTTCACCGTCGATGGATCGGCAATCGACTTTCGGGTGAGCGCCTGCCCAGCCATTTGGGGCGAGAGCATGGTCCTGCGCATCTTGCGCCCCGAGTCGGCGCGCATTGGACTTCTGAATCTTGGTCTTCAGCAGGACACGCTCGACAAGTTCAACAAGGTGATTCGCCGTCCCAACGGGATTTTCCTGGTGACTGGTCCCACGGGCTCGGGCAAGACGACGACTCTGTATTCGGCGCTCAACGATCTCAATCGTCCCGACAAAAAGATCATCACCGCCGAGGATCCTGTTGAGTTTTCATTCAAGGGAATCAATCAGGTCCAGGTGCGTGAGCAGATCGGCTTGACCTTTCCAGTCATCCTCAAGTCGATGTTGCGCCAAGCGCCGAACATTATTCTGGTGGGAGAAATTCGCGACCGGGAGGTGGCCGACATCGCGATTCAGGCGGCGCTCACCGGGCACTTGGTCTTCTCAACGCTGCATACCAACGATGCCCCCAGTGCCATCACCCGACTGGTCGACATGGGGGTGAAGCCCTTCCTTGTCGCCAGTTCGATCCAAGCTGTCTTGGCACAGCGGCTCGCGCGCATTCTCTGCTCAGAATGCAAGGTGCGCGACGAAACACCGGATCTCAATTGGATGCGGCTGGTCGGGATCACCGCGGAAGAATTGGAGCGCGGGACGCTGATGAAGCCCGTTGGTTGCGAGAAATGCTCGCACACGGGCTACCACGGTCGGCGCGGCGTGTATGAGATGATGATCATGAATCCAGAGATTCGCGATCTCGCCTTTCAGCGGGCGACGGTCTCGAAAATCCGTGGCGCGGCGGTTCGTGCCGGAATGCGCACGCTGCTCGGTGACGGAAAGATCAAGGTGCTGAATGGAATGACGACCGCCGACGAAGTTGCCAAGTTTGCCCAGTCGGATGTCTCCTCGTGAGCCTGTCCACGTCTCAGTTTTCCAAGGAGTATGCCAATGTCTGGTGGTGAAGTGACCCCATCCAAAGTTGAAGAGAGCACGATGCAGATTGATCGGCTGCTCGATACAGTTGTTCGCCAAGGCGCGTCCGACCTTCACGTCACCGTGGGGCGCCCGCCCACGCTGCGATTGCACGGACGATTGCGTTCGCTCGCCACCAAGGTGCTCGGGCCCGGCGACACGATGTCGCTGATGAAGCAGATTGCACCCGAGAAGAACCAGCAAGAGTTGCAAGAGCGCGGCGGGTCAGATTTCGGCATCGCCTTCGGCACTGCGGCGCGATTTCGCTGCTCGATCTTCAAGCAACGCGGTGCCGTGTCGATGGTGATGCGGCAGATCCCCAATCGTCTCATGACATTTGAGGAGATCGGCCTTCCCGAGATTTGCCACGAACTCATTCGTCGACCGCGTGGGTTGTTTCTGGTGACTGGGCCGACCGGGAGTGGAAAGTCGACCTCGCTCGCCACGATGATCGATCAAATCAACAACACGCTCGAGCGGCACATTGTGACGGTCGAAGATCCAATCGAGTTCTATCACCACCACAAGAAGTCCATCGTGAATCAGCGGGAAGTGGGCGAGGATGTTCCAACCTTTACGGAAGCGCTCAAGCGCGTCCTGCGCCAGGATCCCGATGTTGTCCTCGTTGGTGAAATGCGCGACCTCGAAACGATCGAAGCGGCGATCCGCGCAGCCGAGACTGGCCACTTGGTCTTCGGAACCCTGCACACGACGGGTGCGGCGGGAACAATCAACCGAATCATTGACGCCTTCCCGACCAACCAGCAGGAGCAGATTCGCGTTCAACTTTCGGTGGCCCTGATTGCCGTCCTGAGTCAGGTTCTGCTCGTTCGGGCCGATCGACCCGGGCGGCTCGCCGCCTACGAGTTCCTCATGGTGACCCCGGCCATTTCCAACCTCATCCGCGAGAACAAGACCTTCCGAATCGACTCGGCGATCCAAACTGGAAAGCGGTTCAGTATGCAACTGCTCGACGACCATCTCTGGCGGTTGTATTCCGAGAACCGGATCACTGCCGAGGAAATGATCGACAAGGGTAAGAATCCTGGAGCCCTGCGGGATAAGGTGCACAAGGCTGGTGGCAAGATCGGACGAGCGGAGTGGGACGAAGAAGATGTCGACTCGCATTGAAAGACTCAAGCGAGCCAGACCGGATGCTGATCGCTTCGATAACTAACTGTCAGAACGAAAATCAGCGTTTTAGTGACAAGATCGCAGAAACCGCCGTATAGACTTTCGGACACCCATGGCCGAACTTGCCGTCGAACTTGATCCCTCGCAACTCAAGAACAGAAAGCTTGGGCGCATTCTCACCAAGTTGGGAAAGGTCTCGCGCGAGCAGGTTCACGCCGCGCTCGAACTGCGGACGAACGATCCGACGAAGTCCAAGAAAAAAATTGGTGAGCTGATGCTGGAAATGGGGCTGGTGACAGCCGACGACATTGCGGTCGCTCTTGCCGGTCAGCGGGGGTTGCGGTTCAAGCGTCTGACTGGGTTGGTCATCCCTCCAGAGACACTCCGCGCACTCACTGCGGAGGCCGCCAATGTCATGCGCATCGTGCCGCTCGAGATCAACCCGACTGCCAAGACGATCACCGTCGCCGTCGGCTCGCACGCCAATTTTCAGGCGGTCGACAACCTGCGGATGAACATGTTTCCGGGGTACGAGATCACCGTTATCGTGACAGCACCCGCGGATATCGACGAGGTCATCCGCCGCGAGTATTCCAAGAAGGCTGATGCGGGAGAGTTGTTCGCCGAAGTCAATCGATCCGAAGCGGTCAAGAACTTACAAGGACGCGGCGATTCGATCGATGTCGCCTCGCTCGAAGATGTCGCCAGCGACAATGCAGTGGTTCGATTGGTGACCAACATGCTCGCCCAGGCGATTGCGAATCAGGCGTCGGACATTCACCTCGAACCATTCGAGGATGAGTTCAAGATGCGCTATCGCATCGACGGCGTGTTGTATGAGATGAAGACCCAGCCCAAGGAAATCGCGATGGCGATCGTGAGTCGCGTCAAGATTCTCGCGAAGCTGGATATCGCCGAGCGGAGACTTCCCCAGGACGGCCGAATCAGTTACCAACTCTCCGCCGATCGCGAGCCCATTGACCTTCGCGTTGCTGTGCTGCCAACGATGTACGGCGAATCCGTGGTGCTCCGGGTACTCGACCGCTCGGCGGTCCAGTTGGAATTGGATCGCATCGGGTTGCGCGAGGATGAGTTGGCGAAGATGCGCAACATCATCAACAAGCCCAACGGGATCGTCCTCGTGACCGGGCCGACCGGCTCTGGAAAGACGACCACGCTCTACGCGGCGCTTCGCGAATTGAATCAGATCGATACCAAGATTCTCACGGCAGAAGATCCCGTGGAGTACGACATCTATGGCATGATCCAGTGCCAGATCAACCTCGACCAGGAACTCACCTTTGCCCGCTTGCTGCGCTCATTCCTGCGCCAAGATCCTGACATCATTCTCGTCGGTGAAATCCGCGATCTCGAAACGGCACAGATCGCGATCCAAGCGAGTCTGACCGGTCACTTGGTGTTTGCAACGCTGCATACCAATGATGCGCCGAGTTCGATCCTGCGATTGCTCGACCTCGGCGTTGAGTCGTTTCTCTTGACGGCGACGATCGAGGCGATTGTCGCCCAGCGACTCGTTCGCCGGATTTGCACCAAGTGCAAGGAGGAGTTCGTTCCATCCGAGGAGCATCTGATGGAATTGAATTTGCGAACCGCGGATGTTCAGGGTCGACACCTCTTTCGCGGACGAGGGTGCGATGCCTGCACCAAGTCGGGTTACAAGGGGCGCATGGCTCTCTTTGAAATCATGCTCATGGATGACGAGTTGCGGGAACTCGTGATGCAACAGGCCTCGACCGCGGTGCTACAGAACGAGTCGCGCAAGCGGGGGATGCGAACCCTGCGCGAATCTGGATTG